>NZ_JABBYO010000003.1:300000-568591 GCF_012958305.1 Tautonia rosea
TCCCCGTTCGACTCCGGCAAACACCGCCTGAAGGCGGTAGTAATCCACCTGAGGAATCGGGTCAAACTTGTGATCATGACAGCGGGCGCAGTGAACCGTCAGACTGACGAAGGTGGACATGGTGTTGGCCAGCATGTCGTCGCGGTCGATCAATCGCGTTTTTTCCTTGTCGACGGTTCCTTCACGCAGCTCGACGTGGCCCACGAAATCCCAGGGGCCGGCGGCGATGAACCCGGTGGCGATCAGGCTTTGCGCGTCTCCCGGAAAGAGCACATCCCCAGCGAGTTGTTGTTGAAGGAATCGAGAGAAAGGGGTGTCTTCATTGAAGGATTGAATCACATAATCACGATACGGCCAGGCATTCGGGCGGCGTTTGTCCTTGTCGTAACCGTGGGTGTCGGCGTAATGCACCAGATCGAGCCAGCGTCGAGCGCGACGTTCGCCATAACGAGGCGAAGCGATCAGGCGATCGACCACCCGTTCAAAGGCATCGGGAGACTCGTCGGCAAGGAAGTCATTGACGGCTTCGGGAGTCGGAGGTAATCCGGTCAGATCATAGGTCGCCCGACGGATCAAGGTCCGCCGATCGGCTTCCGGGGCGGGCGAGAGGCCCTCGACCTCGAGCCGGTCAAGGATGAACGCGTCGATCGGATTGCGCACGATCGAGGGCTTGGACACTTCGGGAACCTCGGGACGGAGCAGGGGGGTGAGCGACCACCATTCCCCCTCGAACCGTCGGTCCCGCAGTGTCACATTCTCGGGCCAGGGGGCTCCCGCGTTCAGCCACTGGCGAATCAGCGCGACCTGTTCGGCGTCGAGCGGGTCGCCCTCGGGGGGCATCTGCGGCTCCCCTCCGGAAACCAGGTCGAGGAGCAGACTGTATTCCGGTTCCTCAGGATCGATCGCCGATCCGCTGAATCCTCCGGTGTGCAGTCCGTCCAGGGTTTCAAGCGAGAGCGACCCTTTCGGTCGGTCCCCGCTGTGGCAGTGGAGGCATCGTGACTCAAGGATCGGAGCAACACGATCGACCAGCAGATCGATGTCGTCGATTGGCCCCATCATTATCAGACCGAAAAGCGTCAACGTGCCAATCAGCATGGTTCGCGGCGTCTCCGTGTTCGATACCGGCGTCGTCAACGATCCTAGGTTCGAACCTAACGCAGCGGTTTCCTCCCCGCAACCTTGGGAGGTCCAGAAACGGTTCCTCCGTCGCTCCATACCCGACTGGTTTCTCTGTGAGGTGCGATCGACTTTGTCGTAAGGTTCCACCGCAGGGATCGCCAGTTGCAGGTTCATCGACTAGGATAACCAACAGTGAGACCCTGAAGGGTGAATCCTCTGGAGGATCGTATGTCACCCGCCGACCCCGCCAGTCCCAGCCAGGCTCACAACGTGCTTCGGACCACCCGAAGTGACCTCGACCCGATCTTCTTCCCGAAGACCGTCGCCGTGATCGGTGCGACCGAGGCCGCTGGCAGTGTCGGTCGAACGATTCTCTGGAACTTGCTCAGCAGTCCCTTCGGGGGCACGGTGTATCCAGTCAACCCCAAGCGGCCGAACGTCCTGGGGGTGAAGGCCTACCCTCGCGTTTCCGAACTCCCCGAACCGGTCGATCTGGCCGTGATCGTCACTCCCGCGTCCACGGTGCCGGGCATCATTGGCGAGTGTGTTGAGGCCGGGGTCAAGGGAGCCATCATCATCTCGGCCGGATTCAAGGAGGTCGGCCCGCAGGGAGCCGAGCTGGAGCGTCAGGTTCTCGATCAGGCTCGCCGAGGCAAGATGCGGATCATCGGTCCGAATTGTCTCGGCGTGATGAACCCGATGACCGGCCTGAACGCGACCTTCGCCGGAGCGATGGCAAGACCGGGGAACGTCGGCTTCCTCAGTCAAAGTGGTGCCCTTTGCACGGCGGTCCTCGACTGGAGCTTTCAGGAGCAGGTGGGCTTTAGCGCCTTTCTCTCGATCGGCTCCATGGTGGATGTCGGCTGGGGAGACCTGATCGACTACCTCGGAGACGACCCGAGAACGCGATCCATCGTCATCTACATGGAGTCGATCGGCGACGCCCGCAAGTTCCTCTCGGCCGCCCGAGAGGTCGCCTTGACCAAGCCGATCATCGTTATCAAGGCCGGCCGAACCTCCGCAGCGGCCGCCGCGGCCGCCTCGCATACCGGAAGCCTGACCGGAAGCGACGAGGTCCTTGATGCCGCCTTTCGCCGCTCGGGAGTCCTGAGAGTCAATTCTATCGCCGAGATTTTCAACATTTCCGAAGTGCTCGCCAAGCAACCTCGTCCCCGAGGTCCTCGATTGGCAATCCTCACAAACGCTGGCGGTCCAGGAGTCCTTGCAACCGACGCCTTGATCCAGAACGGCGGCGAGCTGGCAACCCTCTCCGCCGAGACGATCGCTGAACTCAATGAGTTTCTCCCGGGCGCCTGGAGCCGAGGCAATCCGGTCGATATTCTCGGCGATGCCGGACCCGAACGGTACGCCAAGGCGGTCGAGGTTGTCTCCCGAGACTCGAACAGCGATGGGTTACTCGTGGTGCTCACTCCCCAGGCGATGACCGACCCGACCCGCACGGCCGATCACTTGAAGGTCGCCGCGAAAAAGGGGGCCAAGCCGATGCTCGCAAGCTGGATGGGTGGAACCCATGTTGCTGCGGGCGTTGATATTCTGAACCGGGCAGATATTCCGACCTTTACCTATCCCGACACCGCCGCCCGTGCCTTTGCCGCAATGTGGCGGCATAGCGATGCCTTACGTGGAATTTATCAGACACCGACCGAGACCGAGTTCGAAGGGGACGGCGCGATCGATCGTGACACCGCCGAGGAGATCGTTCGAGCCGCCCGGAGCGCGGGACGGACGATCCTGAACGAGGCGGAATCGAAGCGATTGCTCACCGCGTACGGCATCCCCACCGTGGAGACCATCGTTGCGTCCGACCCGCGTGCGGCAGTCTCGGCGGCGGATCAGATTGGCTACCCCGTGGTGCTCAAATTGCATTCGGACACGATCACGCACAAGACCGATGTGGGCGGCGTGGTGCTCAATCTTGCCAATGGAGACGCGGTTCGAGCCGCGTTTCAGTCCATTCGATCCTCTGTTCTGAAGACGGCCACCGAGGCCGATTTCCAGGGGGTGACCGTTCAGCCGATGGTTCGTCAGCTCGACGGCTACGAGCTCATCGTCGGCAGCAGTATCGATCCACAGTTCGGTCCCGTCTTGCTCTTTGGAACCGGTGGCTCACTGGTTGAGGTCTTCCGGGATCGCGCCCTGGCCCTTCCTCCTCTGAATACGACCCTGGCCCGTCGGATGATGGAGCAAACCCGCATTCTCACAGCCCTGAAAGGGGTGAGGGGACGGCCACCGGTCGATCTGGGAGCACTCGAACGCTTACTCGTGCGGTTCAGCCAACTCGTCGTCGAACAGCGGTGGATCAAGGAGATCGATATCAATCCCTTGCTCGTTTCGCATGAGCAAATGCGTGCACTCGACGCTCGCGTGATTGTGCATGATCCTGACGTCTCCGCCAAGGATCTTCCTCGAACCGCGATCCGCCCTTATCCCACGCAATATGTCGAACCCTTTACGTTGCGTGACGGAACCCAGACGACGATCCGACCCATTCGTCCCGAAGACGAACCCTTGATGATCGCCTTCCACCAATCCCTCTCGGAACGCAGCGTCTATTCACGCTATTTCCAGGCGATGAAACTCAGCACTCGGGTCGCCCACGAGCGATTGACTCGGATCTGTTTTATCGACTACGACCGCGAGATGGCCCTGGTCGTTTCGCGACGCCCCACCGAGCCGGGCCGGCACGAGATCCTCGCCGTCGGTCGTCTGAGCCGGCAGCATAGCTTCGACGAGGCCGAGTTTGCCTTGCTCGTGGCCGACGCGTATCAAGGGCAGGGCCTGGGAGGCGAATTGCTTCGTCGCCTGATCCAGATCGCCCGCAACGAAGGCATCCGCCGCGTGACAGCCGATATGCTCCGCGACAACCGGCCCATGCAGCGTGTCTGCGAGCGGCTTGGCTTCCGGCTCCGCTACGATCCGGACGATCAGATCGTCCACGCCGAGATCGAACTTTGATCGCTCAATCGCGGTCAACTCACCAGCGGGCGAGGGCGCTTGACGATCTGAAGTCGGTTACCTTCCGGGTCTCGGAAGAACGCGGTGGTCATGGAATCATTGGCAATGGCCGTGTCCTCCTCGAAGGTCAGGCCCCGGGCTTCCAGATCGGCGCGGGACGCCGCCACGTCGTCCACGATGAAGGCGATGTGGCACACGTGCCTCGTATCGACGGCGGGAATCTCGGCAAGTCGGCCGATCAACTCCACCGCCATACCGGCGTCATCGGCCAGGAAGTAGCCGGGAGGCGAGGCCTTGCTGTTGTCGAGAATTACGCGGAGTCCGAACGCCTCGACATAAAAGTCTTTCAAGGCGTGTGGGTCCGCTGCAAACAGGGCGACATGTTCAATGCGGGCCATGACGATGGGTGTTCCGTGGAGTTACGCCGGGCGTCGGCGAGTGCTTGAGCGAGGCGGCGAGACGCTGCCGCCGATCCATTCCGCGATGACCTTCCAGTGTGCGTCGCCAACCGGCTGAATCGAAAGCCGACTGCCTTTGCGAAGCAGCTCCATTCCCTCAAGTCTCGGTTCGGCGCGGAGTCGGGGAAGTTCGATCAACGGCTCGATCGCTCGGACTGCTCGGATCGAGACCTGAAACCAGATCGGGTTCTCCGGGTCGCTCTTGGGGTCGTAGTGATCGGCCTTCGGGTCGAAAGCGGTTGGGTCGGGGTGGGCTTCTCGCACCACCTCCGCAATCCCGGCGATTCCCGGAGGATTGGCGTTGGAGTGGTAGTACAGGACGAGATCTCCCTTTTTGACCTGATCGCGCAGGAAGTTCCGGGCCTGATAGTTGCGGACACCGTCCCATCCGGTTGTCTGGTCCGGCGAGGCCATCAGGTCAGAAAAGGAGAAGCAGTCCGGCTCAGACTTGAACAGCCAGTATCCCATGACGATCGATCCTCGATCTCTCGATCCCTCACGCGCCCCCTTCGTCTGAGCACCATCCGGGTAGACTACCACGCGAAGCGGTTGCGGGGGAGTCCCGGCTGGCGAACTGAGATGCTCACGACCTCTGGTTTGAGGGAGGTTGTTCCTCGGGTTCGTCCGGATTGCGCTGCAGCCACTCGTCCAGTTCTTCGGGGCTGATGTGGTCGCGAGGTGGTGCATGAAAGCGCCGGGCCGAGGCCGATCGTGCCCGCAGGGCTCGGGCCGTCGTGACACTTCGCACCACAAGATACACGACCAGAAGACCGATCAGTCCCAGCAACCAGGTCGGAGATGACTTGCCAGCGCCGATTGGCACCTCCGCGGGCCTGCGATCATCAGGCACATATTCGAGTCGGCCGATCAGCATCGGCGCTTTCCGAGCCTTGTCGGCGGCGTTGTAGGCCAGCAGTTTGAAGAAATAGCCGTGAAAGATGACGAATGCGTTCACGTCGTCACCACCGGGAAGACCCTTCGGAGCGTCTTCAAAGACAAGCACGTAGGGAAATCCTCGGCTGTCTCCAGTAAACGTCCAGGCTTCGTACAAGGCTCCTTCGGGGGCGATGCGATCGGGCAGGTCGTCAATGCGGAGGATCCGGCGGGCGGTCCCTTGCAAGCGGATCGGCAACCCTCGGTAGCGCTCGGGACGATCGAGCAGATCGGAGAACACTACGTCGGTCCGGGCTGTCTTGCGAAGCTCCTCTATCGGAGTTCTCCGCGCCCGGTCGAGCAGTTCGGCATAGGCCGCCGTCTCGCTGAACTGCAAAGGGGCCACGTCCCGGACCGCCTCGAACACCATCGAGTCATCCGGCGGGGGGAGGGGGGATTGTGCGCCGATTCCCCTGTCCGGCTCGGGTGGTAAGGGTACCTCGGGCTGAAGGAATTGGACCAGGAGAATCCCCGAGAGGATCGCCAGGGTGATCAGCGGAATCACCTGTCCCCAGGCAACGCCCCGTCGAGCCGAACCGTGGGGCGAAAGGGGACCGTCAGGCTCGAAGGGATCGGCTGGGCTCATCGGTTCCCTCGGCAGACGGGGGAGTGAAATAGTCGAGTGAGGCGTCAGTTCATTTCAGTGAAGTTGACTTTCGTCAGGCCAAGATCGGAAAACATGTTCAAAACCGAGACAAGGTGTTCCCAGTGAAGATCCGGATGGGCTCGGATCAGGGCCTGGTCGAACGCGTAGTCGGGGTCTTCAAGCAACCCTTTGATCCGATCGCGGAGGCTGGGCAGGTCCTCAAACCGCAATTCCTCCAGATCGATTCCGGTCAACTCTCCCGTGTTGTCCGAGAGCAACGTCACCTGGAACGATCGGATGGCGGGGGGTTCGTCCGAGGGGCTGTCCTCGGGCGGCGGTTCCGGTTCGGGCTCAGTCTGAGGCGTGGTCGGGAGCAAGTTCAAATCGAACTGCAGCTCCATCGGCGCTGGCTTGAAGGTAAGGATGAAGAACGTGAGCAGCTGAAAGGCCACGTCAAGCATGGGAGTCAGCGGGACTTCAATTTCGGTCGATTGACGCGGTCGAAACATCAGGGGCTGCTCCGGGGGCGGAGGTTGGCAGCATCAGAAACAAGGCAGGACAGGAGCGAGTACGGCTCCCCCAACCGATCGTGCGTCGTCGTTCAATACGTCGGGGCGCTGAGGGCTCGGAGATCGAACCGGGAGAAATTCACATCCTGGCAGGCCCGGATCAGTCGGAAGACCTCGGTAAACGGGGCCTGCCGGTCGGCCCGAAGAATCACAGTCGTCGGGAGCGGCTCTCCGGCCGACAGCGTGATGCCGGCGGCGTCCGCATTCAAACGGGCCAGGTCGGCCTGAAAGCGAATATGCTTTAATGCCTCGTCGGCGCTCAGAGCCTGGCTGGCCACCAGCAAGCGACCTGTCTCATCGATGTTCAAAACCAGCTTATCCTCGGCCGGGTTCAGGATCGGTCGAGCCGATCCGGCCACCGGGAGCCGGACCCGCTGGTCGTACACTTCCTGGTTGAAATTCGAGACCATGATGAAGAAGGTCATGAGCTGGAACACGACGTCGAGCAGCGGCGTCAGGTCCGGCTGATACTTCACGTTGTGGAGTTTGGGTCGGGGCATGATCGATCGGGCCTCCTCGCGTGGCACCGGGTGCGGGCTTCGGCTCAGGTGGCGGTCCGGGTCACCCCTTGCTGCTGCTTGGCGGCCTGCCAGAAGGCGTTGATGGTTCGGTCGGCGATCTTCGTCGTCTCGGTGGCGATGAAGACGATCCGGTTCCGGAAGAAGGCAAAGAAGAAGATCGCCGGCACCGAGACAATCAGCCCTTCAAAGGTCGTGACCAGCGCGAGCGAGATATTGCCGGCCAGCTTCGTCGGATCGACCTGCACCCCCTCGACCGTCGCCAAATCCTGGAAGGCCAGAATCATGCCCAGCACCGTCCCCAGCAGACCGAGCATCGGGGCGATCGTCCCAATCGTGCCGAGATAGCTGTTCTTCGACTCCATATCGACCACGATTTCCTCGGCCGTGGCATTCATGGCCTCCTTGGCCTCGGTCCGGCCGTTGGGCATGTTGGCCACTCCGGTCCGAACAAGCCGGGCGAGGAACGAGTTATCCTCGCGGCAGGCGTCGTAGGCCTCCTGAAACTTCTTTTCTCGAATCGCGTTATCGAGCAGATCGACCAGTTGTGGCGGCACCGCCTCCTTGAGCCGGAACTCCAGGAACAGGCGAATGATCATCGCCACCAGGGTGATCGACAAAATGATGATCAGGCCGCCGATGATGCCCGACGACTCGATAAACCACTGCAACCCCGACTTGGTCCGGACCGGGCTCCCCGTTGTGGTCTCGCCAGGAGTCGATGCGGCCGCAGCCGGTTCGGGCTCGGGTTCGGGAGCGGCTTCGGGTGTCGCCCCATTGTCTGGTTCCGGAGCAGGGGGAAGCATCGCATCCTCCTGCGCGATGGCAGCGGTCGGCATCAGTCCGATCGTACCGACGCAGCAGAGCGGCATCGCCAGCAGCGTCGCCAGCAAAACTCGGGACAGGCGACGGCCCCTCGGGCTCGAAATCGGGGTCGGCATCGGTGGCGTTCTCCGTCGGCAGTCGGGTCGGAGTCAGAGTCGGAATCGACGTTGAGAGCAGAACGATTCGGTCTCGGTTGAAGGTCGAGCCGGGACTTGCGTCACGTGAACGGACCTCGGGAACCGTCAGAGGGGGATTGATCGGGCGAGACGGTCTGACCCTTCCCGCACGCGTGTGCTCAAAATAGCCTCATCGGGATTCTCTGTCGCTTCTTGCCACCTGTCAACCGTCCCTTCGGAACCGGATTCGTTTGCAGCCCTGACCAGTGGCATTCCGCGGTCTCGTTTCCGAGGAGAAGTGATGGCATCTGCCTTTGAAATCACGCTCCGTTCCCAAAGGGTGACCTCGTCTCCGGTCCAGCTTCACGGCCGAGGCTCGTCGACCGGCCCAAGAATGCTCAGATCGAGCGGTTCGTCCGGAGCGAGGACGACCGTCCGTCCGACCCTCGGCCACTGCTCACGAATCGCATCGAGATAGATCCGCTGAATGGTCATCGACCGCGAGCGATTCAGCTCGGTCAGGATCGATCGGAACCGGTCGGCCCGCGAGCGAGCCAGGATCACCGAACGGTCGGCGGCCGCATGGACGCGGTCGAGGATCGTCCCAACTTCCGACGCCGACGCGGCCAACACGCGGTCGGCGTGCCCCTGGGCTTCTCGGAGTCGTGTGTCGACCTCGCTCCGAGCAGCCTGGGTAGCGGCGAAGTCGGGTCTGACCTCCTCCGGAGGGCGAACCTCTGTCAAGTTGACGCTGAGGATCGCGAGCCCAAGCCCGAATCGGTCTGAGTCGTCACGGAGCGACCCGGCGACCTCAACCGCCACGGCAAGGCGTTCGCTCCCCATCGCATCGTCGATCCCCCGACGGGACAGCGCCCGACTCAACGATGCCTCTCCGAGCGCCACGAGCAATGCTTCTCGACGATCCACCGCCACCACAAACGCAACCGGATCGGCCACCCGGTACTGGACGACCGCTTCGGCCCGAAGCACGTTCTGATCGCCCGAGAGGAATTCCCCGGCACCGGGAGCGTCGGAGGCTCCTGGAATTCCCGCCAGGCCGAGTCTCAGCCGCCGGACCTCATCCGTCCGAACCCGGTCGATCCGGTCAATCCCGAGCGGTGCCACCCAGTGCAAACCCGCTCCCATCGGCCGATCCAGCACCCTCCCGAAGCGTCGGACAACGACCGATTCGCCCGGTTCAACCGCCACCAGTCCCGTTGCCAGCACGCTCAAGAGAATCACGGTTGTCAGCGCAAGCAGTCCCGCGACCCGTTGTTGACGACTCATTCCTCACGCTCCCCGGGCGGTTCCGGATCGTTCGAAGCGACCGGATTTGCCGAGGCCGGGGCAGGCGACGGTGTCGGCCCCGCAAGCGGAGTCGGAGTCGAAGCCGTTGACGGAGCTTGCAAAACGTTCGATCCTGGCCCCTGGTTCAGGAGCCTAAGCAAGGGACTGTCCGCCGACAGGACAACCGTCGCCCGGCCGTCAAGCAGAGATCGGTACGTTTCCAGCGTTCTCAGGAACTCGGCAAAGCTCGGGTCGGTTGCGTGGGCTTCGTTGAGGATCCGGGTCGCTTCGGCCTCTCCCGAGCTTCGAATGCGGTCGGCCTCGGCCTCGGCCTCGGTGAGAATCGCCTCGCGCTGTCGTTCGGCCTGACTGGTAATCGTTCGAGCCCGTGTTTCTCCGTCGGCCCGAACCTGGGCAGCGACCTGGCGCCGTTCACTCCGGATCAGGTCGAACACTGCCGGTCGGACCTCCAGCGGATGATTAAAGCGCCGAAGCCTGACGTCGACCACCTCGACCCCCAGCTCCGACCGCGCCGGTTCGGCCACGGCCGATTGCACCTCCTCGGTCATGGCATCGAGCGCCCAGACGGTCGGATCGGTCGAGGCGATCGTCTCCAGGGCTCTCCGGCCGATCGCGTCGCTGAGGGCTGAGGTGAGACGTTCCTCCAGCCTTGCCTCGGCCGTCTCTTTCGAACCAGCAGCGCGGAGAAAGACAATCGGATCAGCCACCCGCCAGGCGACGAATCCGGCGACTTCCAGGTTTTTCTTGTCCCCGGTGATCACTTCCCGAGTGCTCGCATCGAACGACGTCAAGCGGCGGTCGATCGACCAGACCCCTTGCCACGGCCATTTAGCGTGCAGGCCCGCCTCTCCCGGATCGTCACCGTAAAGTGCAACCGGACGGCCAAAGCTGGTCACGAGCACGTACTGGGTTTCATCCGCCACAACGATCGACCTCGCCGTGACCACAATCACGGCAAGCACAAACACCAGAAGGACGGTGACAACCGAGGTTCGACGCATCAGAAACCTTTCATGAGCAATCAGGCCGTTTCAGGAATGCGATCAGGACGATGACGTGGTCTATCGCCCTCGCCATCAGGGCGATGGCTCTGATCGAAAGGTCGAATTGCGATCCGGATTCGCTCGCGAGCCCTCCGTTTCGGCAAGCCATCCGGGGATCGCCGGTTCTCCAATAAACAGATGACGGCGACGATCGGCCCGCGAGGGGTCGAGAATCACCTTTGGTCGATTGGCGACAGCGGCCTCGATCGTCTCGGCATAAAGCCGGTGATCGGTCAGCTCAGGGGCTGACGTTCGGGCCGATTGCAGGGCCAGAAACGATGCCGCCGAGGACGAGGCGACGGCCACCGAGGAGCGACGACCGGCCTCCGCTTCAGCAAGGGTTTCGGCCGCCAGGGCCCGGGCATCAGCCAGGCGCTCCGAGCGATCCGCGAGCGCATCGTTGACCGTGGCTTCCGCGTCGCGATTGGACCGCGAAACGTCGCGATACGCATCAACGACCGCCAGCGGGGGGTGAGCATCTCGGAAGGTCACGCCGACGACCTCCAGGCCAAGCCCCGCCCTGGAAACCAGTCGGCGTAGCTCCTCGGCCGAGGCTCGCTCGGCGTCTCCTCGGTCGTTGGTCAGCACGGGATCAAGCGGTCTTCGCCCGAGGACCGACCGCACGCTCGCCTCGGCCAGCGACTGCAAGGCGTCTTCCGCCCGATCAACCCCGAACGCCGCGATCCGCCACTGATCGCGAGATGGTCCGATTCGATATTCGACCGTGGCTGTCAGCTCGATCAGGCGGCCGTCTCCGCTCAAGATCAGCGCCTCCTCGGCCGCCCTCGCGTCAACCCGATCGTGGCCACTCTCCCATCGGAATCCGTCCGAATCGCGCTGGCCCTCAATCGTCCGAAAACCGATCGACACCCCTCGCACCCGGTCCGGCTCAAGACGGACGACCCGCTCAATCGGCCTCGGCCAGCGCAGGTGCAAGCCCGGCTCCACTGTGGTGATCAATCGGCCGAATCGAGTCACCAGGCCGACCTCTCCGGGACCAATCGCCGTCAAACCCGACCCTGCATACGCAACGGCTGCGATCCCCAACGCGCCGACCAGCCCCGCTCGCCAGTGACCCCTCGCCCGATCGACGACCTGGCCCAGGTCGAGCCGATCGTCCCAGGCGTCGACCCACCGGCCAAAGGCTCGGATCTGCCGGAAGGGGGGCATCTCGTGCCAGTCGCCGAAGGCGAGCAACCGCATGGCGTTGAGCAGCACCAAGAACGACCCGATCTGGTGCAGGATCGCCGCGGCCACCGGTCCGAGCACGCCGAGAAACGCCAGGAAGACCGCCCCCGCGTTCAGAGCGAATGCAAACAGGAGTATGTTCTGCCGGATGATCCGCACTGTTGCCCGCGAGAGCTTCACGAAGTCGGGCAGGACGTTCAAGGGGTCGTTCATCAGGACCACGTCGCCCGCCTCGGCCGCCAGGTCGGCCCCGGGACCGGCAATGGCGATGCCGACATCGGCCGCGGCCAGCGCCGGAGCGTCGTTGATGCCGTCGCCGATCATCGCCACTCGGCGCCCTTCCCCCTGTCGCTCCCGAATCCATCCAGCCTTGTCCGCCGGAAGCAGCTCCGACTCGACCGTCTTCAGATGCACCTTCTTCGCCACCACCTCCGCCGCCGGCTTCCGATCTCCGGTCAAGAGGGCGATGAGCGTGAATTTCAGGTGCTTCAGGTCGTGAATGACGTCGTGCGCCTCGGGCCGCACCGTGTCTCGGGCACCCAGTAGGCCGACAATTCGTCCTCCTTCGGCCACAAGCAACGGGGTCTGCCCAATGCCGTCGAGCCGGACAATCGCCTCCTCGACCGAGGGCTCCAGATCGAGACCCCGCTCGATCATCAGGCGGCGATTGCCGACGATCACCGACCGCTCCGACCCTCCCGGATGGACCACGCGGGCCTCAACCCCCGCGCCGGGCATGGCGACGATTTCCATCGCTTCCGGTACCGAAAGCCCGCGCCGATCCGCTTCCCGGACAACCGAATCGGCCAGCGGGTGCCTCCCTCCCCGTTCGGCCGACGCTGCCAGTCTCAACACATCGTCGGCCGATCGATCATCGAACGACTCGACCGTGACCAGTTCCGGCTTGCCGAGCGTGAGCGTCCCCGTCTTGTCGAAGGCGATCGTGTCGCACCGCGCCATCCGTTCCAGGGCCGCCCCCCCCTTGATGACGACCCCATGCCTCGCCAGCCAGGCCATGCTGGCCATCACGGCCGCCGGGGTTGCCAAAATCAGGGCACACGGACAGGCCACGACCAGCACCGCCACGGCCCGTCGCCCCGTATCGGGCCAGCCCAGCAGCAACCCCGTGACCACGGTGATCGCCGCCGCCGCGAAAACGGCCGGGAGGAAATACGACGCCAGGCGATCGGCCGTCCGGTGGATCGGCGCCTTCCGCCGCTGGGCGTCGGCCACCAGCTTCAACACCTGCCCGAACGTCGATTCATGCCCGACCCGATCGGCCCGCACCTCGATCTGGCCGAACTGGTTGATCGTCCCGGTGTACACATCCTCGCCAGGTCCTCGATCAACCGGAATCGACTCGCCGGTCAGCGCCGACTGATCGACGGTGCTTCGACCCGAGACGATCTCCCCATCGACCGGAATCCGCTCTCCGGCCGCGACCACCACCACCTCTCCCGCCTTGACCTCGTGCGGTGGGATTTCGACGACTTGACCGTCTCGACGCACCCGGGCCACCCTCGGGGCCTGGTCGAACAGCCGACGGATCGACTTCATCGCCCGGTTTGCCGTGATCGCTTCCAGGACCTCGCCCACCATGGCGATGAAGACGACCTCCGCCGCCACGAACGGCTCGCGTAGGGCCAGCGCCGCCAGGGCTGCGACCGCCAGGGCCACATCCGCCCCCACCCTCCCTTTCACCAACGCTTCCAGTGCCTGGTAGACGATCCGGGCCGAACCCACTAGAGCCGCCACCCAGATCAGGCTCAGCCCCCACGGGGCTCGCCAGTTCGTCGGTGCCAGAGACCAGAGCAGCAAGTCGAGCCCGATCAAGGCCCCAAGCAACGCCGTGAACACATAAAGCCGCAGATGCTCATCGCGGTGATGTTGCTCGTGCTCATCGTGCGCGCCCGCCGCCTCAAAGGCATGAGCCCGCAGGTGCTGCATGTCGTCCGGGTGATATTCGCGGTGCACGAGGCACATCCCCTCTCGCGAGGCACAATCGTCTGACGCAAAGGCTTCTGCCGCCCCGCTCCAACGTGCCGCGATCCGGCTCCCGGGTCAAGCGACCTGCGACTATTCCCAGCACACGAACAACGTCTTTCGACTGGCCGTTCTCGGAATCGCTGTCTTGTCTTCGAATGAGCGCGACCCTTCGAATCCCTTTACCTCGCTTCGTCTTCGCTCCTCCTCTTCTTCTCCGCGCCTCTCCGCGTGATCCTTGTTCCGTTCTTGCCCCCGATCCTCCCCTCGCCATTGCCACGCACGGAAGCCGTTCGATCACCCTCCTTTTCGCTCGATGACCCGCTCGGCGCGCCCCTGCAATCGCCGTTACGATGCGCTCCTTTCCATTCACCGACCTTCCCCGACGAACTGGCATGACCACCCTCACTCCCTCTGTCCGAGCCGTTGCCTTCGACATGGATGGCCTGATTTTCGATACCGAAGCCCTCTTTTTCCGGGTCGCTTCCGAGTTGCTTGCCGCCCGCGGGAAGACCTTCACGCACGAGATGATGGCCGCAATGATCGGCCGCCCCGAATCAGAGGCCGGTCCCGCCCTGATCGCCAAGGCCGGGCTGACCGAATCCCCCGAAGCCCTCCTGGCCGAAGCCCGCCAACGCTTTGACGCCCTCGTCGATTCGGCGATCCACCCCATGCCCGGCTTGTTCACCCTCCTTGACCGCCTTCAGCACCTCGGCATCCCGCGCGCCGTGGCGACCTCAACCCGACGGGCCTACGCCCTCCGATTGCTCGGCAACCATCGCCTGATCGAGCACTTCGCGTTCGTCCTCGGAGGCGATGAGGTCTCCCGGGGTAAACCCGATCCGGAGATCTACCAGACGGCCGCGGCTCGGCTCGGCGTCGATCCGCCCTCGATGCTCGTCCTCGAAGACAGTCCCGCCGGGGTCTCGGCCGCCCGAGCCGCAGGGGCCTTCGTGGTGGCCATCCCCCACGACCACAGCCCCGCTCCCGGCCTGGCCCACGCCCATCTGCTCGCCGATCGCCTCGATGATCCTCGCGTGCTCGCCCTCCTCGACGCCTGATCCGCCGGTTCGGCTCCAAATTTCCACGGAGTTGTCGCTCGTCGGCTTCCCGTTTCCTGTCCTCTTTGTGTGACTGATACCGAGTGACTCCCCGAGAGTCTTGGATGTCGGAGCCACCGCGATCCGAGCACCGCCCCGATGCTCTTTGACAGACCGGTGAAGCACCACACCTCGACGCTCATTTTTTGCAATCGAGATGAGTCGTGCCATCACGCACTCGCAGTCGCGTGTCCTGGACCGGGCCTCTCATGGCTTTGCCCGCTCGAAGGTGGCGTACCCTTCAGCGCACCCGGGCGCACCTAGCCCCCTGATGTCGATCGCCGAGGCAATACGAGACGATTGTTCCGAATCCAAAGGGAGGGGGTTTCTCTGAACGAATGCCGGACCGGGTGGCAGAAGTTCCGTACCCGAAACTCGTGGAGGCATCCGACCGATCACACGATCGCCCAAACAAACCCAACGTAATCGTCAGAGGCTCGCATCTCGTAACGAGTTGTGTTGATCGGCGACAGCGACTTCGAGCGCACCGTCGGGTGTCTGGACCGCGCACCGAGTCCTCTCCGGGGCTGGGGGCTTGCGGGTCAGGGGGGGGATCGTCATAATCGCATGATGCGCGGCCCAGGCGGGCGGCGTTTTTTTCGTTTGATCACAGGTCCAACACGTCTCGACCACGACACAACCGGTCGAGGACGGCAGGGCCTAGTTTCTCTCGGACCTTGCGAGCTCCCGATCCGGATCGTTCCGGCCCGTCCCGCTCGGCGCGGAATGGGCGGGCCCGGCGACGGAGGGACGGACACCCTTACCCATGGCCGAAGCGGTTACCATCCAGGTCGAGCCGCGCGACCCGGCAAAAAACAAGGGCACCGGCAGCCGAGTCGCTCGGAAGCTGCGGGCCCAGGGTCGCGTACCGGCGATCATTTACGGACATAAAAAAGACCCGGTCCCCATCTCCCTCTCCAAGGACGATGTGGCCATGATGCTCAAGCGGTCGATTCACCTGACCCAGTTGACCTGGGGCGGGGAAACCGAGTTGGCCGTCGTCCGGGATGTTCAGTGGGACTACCTGGGCAAAGACATCATCCACCTCGATTTTCTCCGAGTCGGCGCCGGTGAGACGGTCGAGTCGGAAGTTGCGATCGAGCTGCACGGTGAGCCCGCCGGCCTGGCGCTCGGTGGCCGTCTTGAGCAGATCGTTCGTAGCCTGAAGATCAAGGCGAAGCCCAACGCGATTCCCAAAGCGATCACCCTGGAAGTCGGCGATCTTGGCCTGGGTCAGGCGATCCTAGTCCGCGATCTGAAGTCGATGCTTCCCGAAGGTGTGACCACCGACGCCGATGAAAGCGTCATGCTGGTCCACGTCGTCGAGAAGAAGGCCGGATCGGGAGGCGGTGCTGCTGCCGAGGAAGGTGAGACTGAGGCTGGCGGTGAGGCTCCGGCCACGGAGTGACCTTCCCCCCGGAGGCGTCGCGCCACGGTAGAGTGCCTCGTTCAGGCCGCTCTCAGGGCAGTTGATGATGAGCGATCGGAAAGTCGTGGTTGGCCTGGGGAATCCCGGCCCCAAGTATGAAGGAACCCGTCATAACGTCGGTTTTGACGTGCTCGACCGGCTGGCCCAGGGAAGCCCCGGGCCCGCCGTCTCCCGGAAGTTCGACGGGTTCCTCGCCGAGGTCGAGATCGATTTCCGACGGGTCCTGCTACTCAAGCCCCAGACCTTCATGAATCTCAGCGGTCGGAGTGTCCGGCAAGCTGTCCAGTTTTACAAGCTCGATCCGGCAACCGATCTGCTGGTCATCTGCGACGACATTAGCCTGCCGCTGGGCAAGCTCCGCATTCGCCCGAAAGGCTCCGACGGGGGCCAAAAAGGGTTGCGGGACATCATCGCCCAGCTTGGCACTCAGGAATTCCCCCGCCTCCGGATCGGTGTCGGTGATCCCGGCCCGATCGATGCCGCCGACTATGTCCTCGGCCGTTGGCGAAACACCGAACGCTCCGTGATCGACGAGACTCTGATCGAAGCCACCCAGGCCGTCGCGGTTTGGGTGACCCAGGGACTCGAAGCCGCCATGAATCGCTTTAATGCCGTGGGTGGCTGATCACCTCGTTTCGTCCGTCGTCAAGCTTGCCAATCCGTTTTTTTTCGCAACGCTCTGTGTGGTTTCGAGTACCGTCGCTTCGAAGGGAGGAGCGACGGGCCCTGGCGTCTCTGCAAGGACTCCGGTCAGGTTGGTTCCGAGGGCAACGGCTCTCGAACCTTCCTGAACCTGGGAACCCCCTCCCGGGGTACTTCAGTCGCCAGGGCTCCACGGAACCCCAATGTCCTTGAGGAGTCCGCCGTGCCGGTCAATACGTACGAGGGTATGTTCCTGCTCGATAGCACCAAGGTCGCCTCCTCCTGGGAGGAGTCGGAACAGCACGTTCACGACCTCTTGAAGAAGCATGAGGCCGAGATCGTCGCCAGCCGCCAGTGGGACGACCGTCGCCTTGCCTACCAGATCGGCCCCCACAAGAAGGGCAGCTATCTGCTGACCTTCTTCCGGGTCGAGGGGGAGAAGCTCAAGGAAATCGTCTCCGACCTTCACCTCGACGAGTTGGTGGTCCGAGAGCTGATCCTCAAAGTGCATCCCAAGCTGGTCGATCACCTGGTGACGCAGGCCATGTCCTTCACACCGACCGACGAAAGTGCACCGCCCGAAGATGAAGATCGCCGCGACCGTCGCGACCGAGGGGAACGACGAGGACGTGATCGCGACCGCGACCGAGACCGTGATCGCGATTGATCGGTTTCGCTCGCTCGCCGTCGGGTTGCCCATCCTGATTCGACTTCTCGGCTTGTGTCCGGTGGGTCCATGTGGTACGGTTCTTTCAAGGTGACAACCGTTTAGTGTTGTGTGTCCGTGTTCCGTCCGCAATCCGCCGTGACCCACCGGTCCGGAGCCGGGGAGGTTCGTCTCGATGGCCGACTTCAACAAGGTGTTCTTGATCGGACGCCTGACCCATGACCCCGAGCTGCGATACACCCCCAGTGGGGCTCCGGTCAGCGACCTTCGACTGGCCACCAGCCGCGTTTACAATACCAAAGACGGGGATCGCCGCGAGGAGACCCTGTACATCGACATCACCGTCTGGAACCGTCAGGCCGAAAACTGCTGCCAGTACCTCAAGAAAGGCAGCCAGATCCACGTCGACGGCTTCCTGAAAATGGATTCCTGGGAAGATCGGAACAGTGGCGAGCGACGGACCAAGATCAAGGTCGAGGCCGATCGCGTCCAGTTCCTCGATAGCCGCCGCGGTGACGAAACCGGTAGCGCTCCTTCCCGGAATGATGTCGAGTACGATGATCCTCCGGCTCGAGAGCCCCGTCGGGCCGCTCCCGACAGCAGCGAGCCCCGAGGGGCCTCCAACGGCTCCGGCCCCCGACCGTACGCTCCTCCTCCTCGCCGGCCGGCCCCCAGCCACGACGAACAAGGCGACGAGGATATTCCGTTCTAACCCGACCCATACCACGCAACCGCAAGGCGATTGCACGGCCCGACCCGCCGACGGCGCAGGGCTCGCGCCGCCCGACGAGACGAGGACGCGACATCATGGCCAAGACCCCCAGCAAGACCAAGCAGGCCAAGGCCGCCGCCAAGGCCGCCCGAGCCAAATCTCACACCCAGTCGCAAAGTCAGGCGGCTCAGGCGATCCTCGGCGCAACGCGACGCCCGGGGTGGGAACGCCGGCATAATCACCCGACCCGCCCGAAAAACGGTTACATGCACGTCCTCTTGACCAACAAGGTCGCCAAGCTCGGGGAGCCCGGCGATCTGGTCAAGGTACGCCCGGGTTACGCGCGCAACTTCCTGCTTCCGCAGGGGCTTGCGACCTTCGCTACCCCGCACAACCTGCGGATTGTTGAGAAACACCGCTCCCGGCTCAAGGCCCTGGAAGAGGCCAAGCGTTCCGACCTTCAGAACCTTGCTGCTCAACTCTCCCAGCGCTCGATCACCATCGAGGCCAACGCCAACGAGGAAGGCCACCTCTACGGCTCGGTCAACGCCCAGCAGATTGCCGCCGCCCTGGCGACCGATGGGGTCCAGATCGATGCCGAGAACGTCCGAATCGAGGGCCCGCTGAAGGAACTCGGCTTCTACAGCATCCCGATCCATCTGGGGATGGAGATCACCGGCGAGGTCAAGCTCTGGGTGGTCCCGACCCACGTCGAAGGGGACGAGGCAGGGGCCTGACCCCTGTGTTTGCCCTGGCAGAATCATTGCTCCAGGCAGGATCGTAACGATCACAAGGGCGTCAGTGGACCAGTCCTGGGTCTGGGACGCCCCTTTTCCTTCGTGTTGGTCCCCTGATCCGGCCGATCAAGAATACTGGTTGACGGCCGGCCGAACCGCAGCCTCCCTTACGTTTCGACAGAGCCATGGATTCGGCCCTGCGGCGATCGCCCGCTCTTGGCTTGATCCGCGAGGGGTCGGCCCGGCCATTCGCCGCCCGCGATCGGTCGGAGCTGCCTGCTGATGTCCCCCTACGCCAATGGTCACGGCAACGGTCATCATTCCCGAAACGCAGCCACGTCGTCGGCTCCGCCCGACGACCGTCTGCCCCCTCAGAACCTTGAAGCCGAGCGTGGCGTGCTCGGCTCCATCTTGCTCGACAACGAAGTCCTCCACGATGTCGTGCCGCTACTCCGGCCCGAGGACTTCTACCGCGATGCCCATCAGACGCTCTACACCGTCATCCGCGAACTGTACGACCTCGGTCGACCCGTCGATACCCTGCTCCTCGCCGAGGAACTCCAGCGCCGCGAACAATACGATCGCCTCGGCGGCGACGAGCTGATTGGTTCGATCATCAACAGCGTTCCCCACGCCGCCAACGCCCTGCACTACGCGGTCATCGTCCGAGAAAAGTCGGTCCTCCGCCAGCTCATCGGCGGCGCCCACGAGATCCTCAAGGATAGCTACGACAGCATCAAGTCGGCCGACGAGGTGCTCCAGAACGCCGAACGCCAGGTCTTCCGGATCGCCGAGGAGCAGGCCACCGGCGAGACCGTCGACCTGCAGGACATCGTCACCGAGGCCATGGACCGGATCGCCTTGCGGTCCGAGTCGCGGCACCCGATCACCGGAACCGCCAGCGGCCTGCTCGACCTCGACGACATTACGACTGGTTTCCAGGGCTCTCAGCTCATCATCCTCGCCGCCCGCCCGAGTATGGGTAAAACGGCCATTGCTTTGAATATCTGTGAGAACGTTGCCCTGACCCAGAACAAGGCCGTCCTCTTCGTCTCGCTCGAAATGGGCAAGCTGGAGATCGCCGACCGAATGCTCGGCGCCCGGGCCAAGGTCGATGGCCACAAGCTCCGCACCGGCCAGGGCCTCAACCAGCGTGACATGACCATGCTCGGCCGAGCCTATGACGAACTCCGGGCCGGTGCTCCCGTCCTGATCGACGACACCCCTACCCGCAACATGCTCCAGATCACGGCCAACGCCCGCCGGATCAAGCTTCGCCAGGCCAAGACCAGCCAGGACCTCGGCCTGATCATGGTCGACTACATCCAGCTGATCGAGCCCGACTCGGGCGAAGGGCGCGACAGCCGACAGGAGCAGATTGCCAAGATCAGCCGCCGTCTCAAGACGCTCGCCCGAGAGCTGAACGTCCCCGTCGTCGCCCTTTCGCAGCTCAACCGAGGCGTCGAAAACCGCGAGGACCGCCGCCCCCGCATGGCCGACCTTCGCGAGTCGGGGGCGATTGAGCAGGACGCTGACCTTGTCCTCCTCCTGCACCGCCCTGAATACTACGATCCGAACGATCAGCCCGGTATTGCCGAGCTGATCGTCGCCAAGAACCGAAACGGCCGCACCGATACCGTGAAGCTCACCTTCCTCAAGAACTTCATGCGTTTCGAGAACCTCGCCGCCGTCGCCGACGGCCCGATCGATGCCGGAACCTTCTGACCCCGATCGTGCTTCGTTCGATCCGGCGACGCCCCGGGCCTCGGAACTGGGGTGTCGCCGATCGACTCATGGGCGGCATCGAGCAATTGCCTCATCCGTGCTGATCGAGGCCGACCGGAACGCCAGCCCGTGCATCTCCCGCACGAACTGGTTGTTCGAGTCGCCCGTGTCACCCGACCAATCGACCAGGCGGCCGTTCGTGTCAAAGACGCAGACCGGAGGGCCGGAGACGATCGGCCCCCGGGGCCTCCCCACCCAGACGACATACGGCATCCCTTCGTGCTCGACCGCCGCGAAGCAATACGTCTCGGGCAGAGCGGCGATCAGGTCGTCGATCGTCTCCATCCCCTCGGGAGGCATGAACTGCTTCCAGGGGGGGCCGATGATCAGCAGGCCGAGAATCCCGAGCATCACGGCCGTGATGCCCCATTCGATCAGCCGTTGACGCCTGGTCGGCTTTGGACGGGGATCCTTCCTCATCAGTCGTCGCCCCGGGGAACTGATACGATCCGATCAAAAAACTCGAAGGTGTCCGGTAATGCAACCTGGACAATGACCAAATGCTCGATGTGGGGGTACTCCCGGTATTCAACCTGCTCCGACCCGATCGCTTCGAGGTCGTTCTGGAGTTTCCGGGCCGATCTTATCATGAAATCCTGATCACCAATGCCGATGAGCACAGGAATACGAGTAAGCCCCGGTACGTCGGCAACGGCTCCCCCACCACCGAGTGCGACCGCCCCTGCGTAGCGATTGGGCTCGCGAACAAGCGCATCGATGGCCTGAGCCGCTCCCATCGAATGGCCCACGAGGAACACCCGAGAGGGGTCAACCGGGTAAAGCGAGGCCATCGCGTCGACCACCTCATCGACCGGCCCCGACCCAACGGGTCCTCGACGGGGGCTGATGAGGAGCCAGCCACGCTCCCGGCAGTGCTCAACGATCGCCCCCCGGCCGTAGCCGTCGAAAAACAGGTTCTCGCTCCCCCCCATTCCATGTAAGGCCACAACGAGAGGAACGGCCTTCCCGTCCGAAAACTCCTCGGGAACAAACACGCGGGCCGGAATCAATCGGCCTTCGGGAGACGTCAGGGTCATGCGGAATGACCCTGGCCGATCGGGGCCGTGGAACGGTTGCCCTTCGTCGAGCGAGACGAGCAGAGCTTCCAGGACCCTCATCAGCCTGGCGGCCTCGATGTCGGTTTCAGACGCCCCTCCATTCGCGAGATTGGTCAGGGTCTGCACATGCTGACGAGCCGTCTCGGTATCGGTCGTGAACGATACCTCGCCGCCGCTCCAGGCGTCGATGGTTTCCCTTGCTGCGTCCAGCCGATCCGTCAGCCGATCCACGACCGAGAGCACGGACTGACTGCGAGCCAACTCCCGACCGGCCACGACCACATCGAGGATCAACAGATGATCCCCCTCGGGCAGATCGGCGGTGGGGACCTGAACTTGTTCCGAACCCTTGCCCAGCGAGGTTTCACGCAGCGTCCGAGCCGCATTCTCCCCTTCGATCACAACCGAGATTCTGCCCATCGCACCGACCGGTGGTTCGACGTCGACCGAATAGACCGCACCGATGGTCGCTTCAAGCTTAGGGCGGCCGCGCTCAACCAGCCGAGTGGCCGGAGTCATCGCCCGCGAATCCGCCCAGCGGATCGCCTCCGAACGTTCCTCCGAACCTTCAAGCAAGCGAAACGCTCGCGTCATCGCTCGCGCGGCCTCGCCGAACTCCATGCGGAAGAAATCGCTGACCGAGGCGTTCAAGGCCTGTGCCGCGCGTTGTCGATCCTCGGGGGTGGACGTCTGATCCCATCGTTCCTCAAACGTGCGCAGGCGACGTCCCAGTTCGTAACGGTCCGCCTGCGCTGCGGCCGAGCCAGAGAGGATGATGACACATGATGCGGCAGTCAGAGAGAGCACAAGACGAACGCGGTTCGCTCGCATCCTGTTTCGTTCCGTAGGGCACATCAGGCGGATCTCCAGATTGCAATCGTTCATGGTGCGTCAGCCCCCACCATAGGCGCTATGTTTGCGGCGACGGCTCGACGTGAACTCCTCTACCGTCCCTCGCGTGATCACTTCGTAAAGAACTGCTTCCTTATCGCCTCGCTTGCGAAGAATACGTCCAAGACGTTGGACATGTTCACGTACGGAACCTGTTCCTGAGAGAATGATTGCTACGTTCGCCTCAGGCACATTGACCCCTTCGTTCAGGACTCGGCTCGTGGCGACGATCGGGAAGCGGCCGTCGTTGAATCGAAGCAACACCTCCCTGCGCTCCTTGGTCTTGGTCTGATGGGTGATGACCGGGACGAGGAATCGCCGGGCAATCTGATAGACCGTGGCATTATCGTGGGTGAAGATGATGATCCGGTCGCCGTGGTGATGGTCGAGCAATCGGCCGAGCAATTGGAGCTTCGCCGGGGCGGCCAGGGCCAGCTCGCGCTGTTCGCGATAGGCCTGATAGGCAATCCGCCCCTCGGGCGATCGAAAGGCGAGACGAAGGAACTGGCCCCAGGCGTCGGGCCGGCGGAAGTCGATGCCGTGATCTCGGGTGAAGGTGCGATACACCTCTCGGCACGATTCATAGCGGTACTGCTCTTCCTCGCTCAGATTGACATATTGCGTTTCGACGCGATAATCGGCGAGGAACTGCCCGCGAAGCTGGGTAATCTCTTTCCGGTAAATGATCGGCCCAATCAGGCGGTTGAGCTGTTCGTGAGCGTTGTCGGCTCGTTCGGGAGTCGCCGTCAGGCCAAGGCGAAAGGGAGCGATCGCACAGGTCGAGGCTAGACCATACGTTGGGCCGGGCAGGTGGTGGCACTCGTCAAAGACCATAAGACCGAACTTGTTACCGATTCGATCCATGTTCATGTAGGCGGAATCGTAGGTCGTGACGGTCAAGGGCTTGATTTCGTAATATCCGCCTCCGAGCAAACCCACCTCGACATCGAAGCAGAGGGTCAGCTCGTCGAACCACTGGTTCATTAGGTCGATCGTCGGGGTGACCACGAGGGTTGGCCGTTGGGCCGCGTGAATGGCCAGGTTGGCCATATGTGTCTTGCCGGTGCCGGTGGGCAGGACGACCACGCCTCGCATCCCGGAGGCCGACCACGCCTCCAGGGCCTCGGTCTGATGCGGGAAGGCCGGCTTGTCAACGCGGATCGACCAGGGAGTCTTCCCTTGGTAGTCGCGGGCCCGATCCTCATAAGGAATGCCGTGGTCGCGCAGGTACTGCACGATCTCGCGGTACCAGATGGCTGGGGCGCGGTAGATGCCACGCCGCCTGGGATCGAACTGCAAGCCGGGAAGGCCTCGCGAGTCGTGCTCGGGCAAGCCTTCGACGACGAGCGTGCCTTCCTCGAACGACAGCGATAGCCTGGCCGGATCGCCTTCGGTCGTCGATGAGCCACTCATCACCGCTCGTCTCCTCTGGTTGCCGAACGGGCCAGGACCGTCCCGATTGAGGGTCGGGCGGGAGCGAAGGACCGGGCAGTCTCGGGCCTTCGACCTCGGTTTCCCACGGAGGGGAGGGATGTGGGGCCGTCTCGCTGAACATCCATACCCAAGTGTAACCCGACGAGCCCTCGTTGAGAACAGAGGGCCGCCGGGTTCGTCCGACGATCGGGGATGGCGTGTTATGTTGCGATCAGCCGTGCCCGTAGCCGCGATCGAACGCGTCGATGCTCCGCATGTGGTCGGCATAGACTGAGCGGAAGGTATCTTGATCGACGGACCAGCGCGGGTTGTCCTCGGTGTGGCGGTGACAGTGTTCCTCGATCAGGCGGTGGAGGAACTTGAACAGCTGCCGGGGGGTTCGAAGATGCCCCAGGGCATCTTTCAAGGCGTCGTCGCCGACCGATTCGTCAATGAATTGCCGGAGCCGAGGGCTGCCGTTGGTCGGTTGACCGTCGCTCGCACAGGCCCGAAGCCGGTCGGTGGCCAGGTCATAGAGCGAGGGGCCGGTCCATCGCAACGGCTTGATCATGTTCAGCTTGTCGGGCCGGGCGCGATCGTAGAACTCCTTATCCATCTTATCGAGGTAGTAAGCCAGCTCGATCGGGAGCAAGAGCTTCAGGCCGATCCCCGGATGGCGAAGGAACTTGTGATCGAGCAAGGGCCAGACCAGGGCCCGCATTTTGCGCGGGTCTCCTTCGATCGCCTGGGGCTCGTCTACGCGGTCGACCAGGACGATGATCCCACCGTAGCCGAGATCCTTCAGGACGCTCTGGAACTTTCGGAGCAGCTCGAACCGTTCCTCGCCGACCCCGCCTTTTGAGGCGGTCGGCATGGGTTGACCGGCCAGCTCGGTTGGGCGGAACCAGAGGAGTTCCCAGCGCAGGGCCGAGGGGTCGCGGCTCAGGACGCGCAGGGCCTTGCGGATGTCGCGTGCCCGAAACTCGGCCTGAAGCAGGCGCCAGCCCCAGTAAAGCCAACCGACGGCCACCAGGCCGACGAGCCAGGGGGTGATCGACCAGCTTCGCAGGGCGTCGAAGGCCACAAGCATCAGGGCGACGATCACCGTAACGCCGATGCCGATTTGCAGGTCGCGGCGGCTCCAGAGGGGGCGGAAGCCAGACCGGCGGCGAAGGCGGTCCCAGCGGCGGTCGATCGGTTCGCCGGTCGAGGAGTCGTAAAGCGCCGCCAGTAGGAGGAGGTCGCGGCGGCGGTCGAGGGAGAGCCGAGTCAGGTCCATTCGCTCTTCGGTCAGGCGATCGACGAGCTGGGTGACACCGAGCGAGAGGATGGCGTCCATGTGATCATGGAGCCTCCACCGAGTCAGGGCCGAGGCGGTATCCTTGGCCCGAATGGCGGTGCGGAAGTGGTCGAGGAAGGGGTTGAACTCGTCGTAGGAGATGACGAGGACCCTGGAATCGGGGTGTTCCTTGTTGTAGGTTTCCAGCTCGGCGATGGCCTGAAGCCGCATGGCGGTCTTCCCGCTGCCTTTTTCGCCGAAGACGAGGGCCGTTGACGGTTCGGCTGGGCTGCCGAAGAACTTGTCCCAGGCGGGGTGATGGATGGTCCAGAGGCAGCCGCTCTTGAAGACCGTGTCGGTCTGGGCGTCCTCCTCGCTAAACGGGTTGCCAATGATCCCGTAGTGTTTGAGGAACTGGTCCGTCTTCATGCGATCGCCACGTCCTCTCCCTGAGTCGGTTGCCGACCGGAATGCTCCCGACGCCCGGCCTGGCCCCTATGGTGATACCCGAACCCCGGTCCACGACGCAATCGCAGCAGCGCGAGACCCCCGACGGATCGGTCTCGTCTGCGAGGGGTTTTCCAGAGCCCTACGGAACGGCAGACCATCCACGCTCGCCCGCTGGCCGGTCCATGCGGTATGATGAGGAGGACTCGCGGAAGGCTGAGGGGGCTACGAAGCCTTTCCTCCTGGCCGATCGCCTGGTTCTTGGGAGTCGAGTGCGGCGTGCGGGCTTATCTTTCCTGGGTGCTGGCCTTCCTGGTTCTGGTGGCGAGTGGGATTGCCTTCGGACGGCTTTTCTTCTGGTTCGACCGACCGCAGGCTAACGACCTCCCCGAGATCCGGGTTGCGGCGGCCAGCGACCTGCACGTGGCGATGCCCGTGCTTACCGAAGCATTCGAAGCGGCCGAGGGGATTCGCGTGGTTCCGGTGCTTGGCTCGTCGGGGCAACTGGCCCGGCAGATCGAGCAGGGGGCTCCTTACCACGTGTTTCTCTCGGCCAATCGTGACTACGTGAATCGTCTCTCCGACTCCGGTGCAATTGTGCCCGACTCGGTTCGGCCTTATGCCCGAGGCCCTCTGGTGCTGGCGTTTTCCCAATCGGTTCCATCGAACCAATCGGGACTCGACGCCCTGACCGATCCGTCGATTCGCAGCATCGCGCTCGCCAATCCTGACCATGCCCCGTACGGTATGGCTGGTCGACAGGTCTTACAGCGTTCGGGACTCTGGGACGAGCTGCAACCGAAGATCGTCTTCGGACAGTCCATTCAGAACGCCGCCCAGTTTGTGCGATCCGGGCAGGCCGAGGCCGGCTTGATCGCCAGGTCGCTGGTGCCCGATCCTTCGCTTCGATGGGAGCCGGTCTCTCCCGACCTGCACGATCCGATCGACCAGTACCTGGGCATGGTCGCCGATCGTGACCAGCCGTCGT
Source organism: Tautonia rosea (assembly GCF_012958305.1). NCBI lineage: Bacteria > Pseudomonadati > Planctomycetota > Planctomycetia > Isosphaerales > Isosphaeraceae > Tautonia > Tautonia rosea. The sequence goes on from NZ_JABBYO010000003.1 coordinate 326,774, forward strand.
CCGCTCAGGCCTTCTGCGCGTTTCTGGTCAGTGATCAAGGCCAGGCGATTCTTCGACGCTTTGGCTTCGAGCCGCCCGGAGGCACGGCCTCTCCCGGACTCAAGACCGATTGAGCACCAATCGTCCTCTCGAAAACACGTGGCCGAGGCAGTCTACCCCGGTCATGATCGGGGATGAGCGTCGATCACTCAACCTGGCAGTGTTCGAAGGTCGAGAGGACGAGGATCGCAGGGAGTGAGGCGTTGGCCGAGGACTTGATCGAGCGGTTTGGCTACATCGGGATTATTCTCCTCCTGGTCCTCGGCGGCCTGGGGCTTCCCGTCCCCGAGGAGGTGCCGATCATCGTGGCAGCCATCCTTTCGAAGAAGGGGGCGATGTGGGCTCCGATGGCCTTCGGCTCCTGCGTGCTGGGGGTCTTGATCGGTGATTTCATTGTCTACGGGCTCGGTTACGTCTATGGAGAACGTGTGCTGAGTTTCCGATTGACCCGGAAATTCCTGACCCGGGCCCGAGAGGAACAAATCAAGGGGTATTTCACCCGGCACGGTTTGAAGATTCTGATTGTCGGCCGCTTTGCGGTCGGATTCCGGACGGCGGCCTACCTGACGGCCGGGATCCTGAGGCATCCACCGTTGAAGCTGCTCATCACTGACCTGTTCGCCGTGATGCTGAGCACCCCGTTGATGTTCGCCCTCGGCTGGTTGTTTGCCCACCAGATCGAGGCCGGGATCCGGGAAGCTCAGCACTATCTGGCCGTGATGCTTGCCCTGGCGCTGGCGGTTTGGGTCGTGGTCCGCTACGTCCGGGCTCGCAAGCGAGGCGGGAAGCCGATCGGTCCGCCGGTGTTCGAAGGCAGCGAGGTTCCGCTGCCTCCCGGAGATCTGGCGATACCATATCCCACCGTGGCGCCTTCGGGAGACTCGGGGCCCCGGATCGAAGCCCGAGTCGAGGGGATCGTGCTTCCTCCGAGGGAGGCTCGTCCCGTTGCTCCCGATCCGGACCCGCATGCCCGGCCCGCCGACCCGAAGCCCTCAGCCTCCGATCGATCCCTCGATTCGGAGAGTCGTCGACGATCACCCTCACCGTGACGCGCTGTGTTTCGATCAGGACAGGGATCGATGACGACCCTGGGGCGGAGGCAGATCGGTTTCCGGGGCAAGCAGGGTGAACGCCAGGTCAAGCTGCGAACGTTCTCCGAACATGACCACGACATCGCCTCCCCGGAGGCGAATCTCAGGATCAGGGTTGACCAGATCCGTCGACCCTCGGCGGATGGCGAGGATCGTCGCACCGCTGAGTGATCGTAATCGAAGCTCGGCGATCGACTGGTCGATGGCGGGAGACTGTTCCGGGATCAGGCACGACTCGACCCCAGCCCCCTCGGCCAGGGAGAAGGGCATGTCCAGCCGGACCGGCCGAGCCGCTCGCAAGATCTGGTACTGATCGCTGCGGACCCGGTCAATCAGGTCGAGAATCAGGTTTCGAGGCACCTGATATTCGACCAGGACCCGGTCGAACAACTCAATCGAGGTCACGAAGTTTTCGGGAATCACCTCATCGGCCCCGAGACGACGTAATTCGTCAATGTCTTCGATGTCGTGAACCCGGGCCACGATGTAGACGTTCGGATTCAAGAAACGCGCCATCCGGACCGCGCGTCGGGTCGCATCCGGGTCGGAGATCACGACCACGACCATCTTGGCACGGTCAAGTCCGGCATGTTCCAGGACCGCGGCCTTGGTGCAATCGCCGTAGAAGATCGGTTGTCCCTGTCCCCGTAACCGACGGACGGAATCGGGGTTCATCTCCAGAATCACGTATGGAATATCGACACCCTGCAAGACCCTTGAGAGGTTTCGACCTGCCACGCCGAACCCGGCGATAATGACGTGATCGCCGATCGACTCGGTGGGAAGGGCCGGTTCGTCTGCCAGCCGACGCGATCGACGTTTCTCTGAGAGATGCTGAATGGCCGGAATCCGCTCCAACCCGGTGGATGCCATGGGACCGAAGGCGATCAGGATCGGCGTCAATGCCATCGTCAGCACGGCCGACGCGAGAAACGCCTGGTAGTCGTCGCTGCTCAACAAGCCGGCCTCCATTCCTCGGTTGGCCAGCACGAACGAGAACTCACCGATCTGAGCCAGCGACAGGCCCACGAGCGTCCCAGTCCTCAGCGGATAGCCGACCAACCAGCTTGGCATGGCGACGGCCAGGAACTTCAAGGCAAGAATCGCCACAACGGTGGCTGAGACCAGAGGAAGGTGCGTGGCCAGGAATTGGAGATCCAGCAACATCCCCACCGACACGAAAAAGAGGCTGCTCAGGGTGTCCCGAAACGGTAAGACTTCTGCCAGCGTCTGGTGAGCGTATTCCGATTCCGAGATTGCCAGGCCCGCCAGGAACGCCCCGAGTGCCAGTGACAGGCCCGCCCAGGCCGTTAGCGTCGCCATGCCAATGCAGAACAGGAAGATGAAGATCAGGAACAGCTCTCGGTTCCGGGTCTGAACCACCCGCAAGAGGATCGGCGGGATCACAAACTGCGACCCGATCAAGATCCCGAAGACCACTCCGATGCCCAGACCGAGCTGACCCAGGACCCCTTCCCATCCTGCCTCGCCGGCTTCGGGAGAAAGCAAGGGAACGGCCAACATGAAGACCATCACCAGCAAGTCCTGCAAGAGCAAGACCGCCACGGCGATCTTTCCGTGAGGCGTGCCGACCTCGCCCCGCTCGATCAGGATTTTCAGGACGACGGCCGTGCTCGACATCGCTACGAGCATCCCTGTGAACAGGGCCGGACCCCAGGCTCCCAGGTACCATCGTGTCGCCAGGGTCGGCACCGCGACGCAGAGCACGACCTGAGGCACACCGATCGCCAGCATTTCCCGGCCGAGGGTCTTGAGTCTCGACAGGGAGAACTCCAGACCGATCGTGAACAACAAGACGACCACCCCAACCTCGGCCAGAAGCTGCACCCGCTCCTGATCCCCGACCAACCCCAGGCCCGACGGACCCACCACCAGGCCCGCGACCAGAAGCCCGACGACCGGCGGGATGTGCATTCGCTGAAACGCGAAGACCACCAAACCGGCCACCGCATAAACAATCAGCAGATCATAGAGAAACTCGAAGTGCTCCATCGCGTCACGTGCTGGCTCGGGGTTTCAGGGGCCAAGAAACGAGGGGGCCGTTGGCAGAACCATACCAGTCCCAACACTCCTCTCGCCACCGGTCACCAAGGCCGATCGGAACCTTCCGCTCGTCTCGAACGGCATCGCTCGATTCGTCAGTCACTTGATCTGGTCAGGTCTTTGAAAAGCGATTAAAGTCCCCACGCCTTGCGACCGAAGCGAGCAGGGGTCCGATTTTCCGTTTCGCAACGGTCGTAACAGGCGCCCCTGACCGTCATCCTACAGAACAATCGAGTCCGGTCACGGATCGACCGATCAAACCGAGAAGACACGTCGTCCTGGCCGCCATGTTTTTTTGACGCCCAGGCGAATGATTCTCCTCTCGGTCCAGGCCTGGGAGGGCCGACTCGTGGAATTGCGTGCTGCCGCGATTCAATTACGATGCGTGCCGGGAGACATCTCCGGCAACCTGGATCGGGCCGATGCGTCCCTGGCGCGTTGCCGAGACGAAGGCGTCGAATTGGCCGTATTGCCCGAGTTGTTTAACACGGGCTACTGTTCTCGGGGCGACTACCCTCGCATCGCTGAAGACGGAGAAGGGAAGACCCTCGCCGCCCTTCGAGACCGGAGCCGACGCTGGGGCCTCTGGATTGCCGCCGGATATGCCGAACACCATGCCGGGCATCTCTACAATTCTCTGGCCTTCTGCGGCCCTGATGGCTCGTTTCACGTCTACCGCAAACGGCACCTCGTCTTCTGGGAGTGCACGCGGTTTCGCAAGGGCCGAGAGCCGATCATCGCCCAAACTCCCTGGGGACGCGTCGGCTTCGCCATCTGCGCGGATATGATTTACCGACGGGTCTGGAGTGACTACCGAGGTCGGATCGACCTGGCCATCGTCGGCTCCGCCTGGCCCGATTTCGCCGATCGCCGATCGGGCCGACCGAACTGGCTCTACGGCCGGCTCGGGCCGCTCGCGGGAGAAATCCCCCGGATCGTCTCCCACGACCTGGACATTCCCTTCATTTTCGCCAATCAGTGCGGCGAGACGGAAACCCGGGTTCCCTTGATGCCCCGCATCCCCGATCGCTTTGCCGGCCGAAGCGCCCTGTGCGACGGCAGACGAAGCCTCCCGGTGCGAGCCGGAACTGAGGAAGCCCTGGTTATCGCCTCGTTGCGAGTCACATCCCCTTCTGTTCGAGGAGCGTCGCCGTGCCGTTCTACGTCCCCCTCGGTGCTCGCGGACTGGTCCTCCACTTCGGCGGCCTGATCACGCGCGGGTTCGGTTCCCTGGTATACTGGTTGACCACGCGCCGTCGCCTGGCTCCGGTGCTGATCTCCCGCGATTCGTGACGGGCCCACGTCCCCCTCGCTTGGGCTGACCGATCGCCCGCTCCGACTCGACCGCGTTGAACCCCGCAGCCCCAGACGGGAGGACGTCCTTTCATGTGCGGAATCGCCGGCGCATTCGATCTTCGTGCCCAACGCTCGTTCCCCGAAGACCGTCTCCGGGCGATGACCGACGCCATCGCCCACCGAGGACCGGACGACGAGCACATCCACCTCGAACCCGGACTGGCCCTCGGCGCCCGACGGCTCTCGATCGTCGATCTCTCCGGCGGCCGCCAACCCCTCTGCAATGAAGACCGCACCGTCTGGGTTGCGTTCAACGGCGAACTGTTCGAGTATCCCGAACTCTATCAAGAAATCGTCGCCCGGGGCCATCGCCCCGCCACCCGGTGTGATACCGAACTCTGGGTCCATCTTTACGAAGACCTCGGCGAGGGGATGTTCGAGAAGGCCAAGGGGCAGTTTGCCGTCTCCCTCTGGGACCGCAAGACACGCACCTTGATCCTCGGCCGCGACCGCGTCGGGATTGCCCCGCTCTATTACGCGGAGCGCGATGGGTGGCTCCTTTGGGGCTCCGAGATCAAGACCTTGCTCCGATCCGGGATGGTTGAGGCGAACCCTGATCCCAAGGGGATCGACCACCTCTTCACCTTCTTCTGCGCCGGGACGACTCGCACGTTCTTCGACGGGGTCAAGTCGATTCCCCCAGGCCACTACCTGAAGGTCCGTGATGGCCGGGTCGAGTTGAAACAATACTGGGATCTCGACTTCCCCGACGCCGGAGACGAACTCCGGATGGACGATCCCGAGCCCCTCGTCGATGAGCTGGAAGCCTTGCTTCGGCAGTCGGTTGAGCGTCGGCTCCGCGGCGATGTCCCGGTCGTCAGTTATATCAGCGGGGGTCTGGATTCGACGGTCGTCCTCGGCCTGAGCTCTCGACATCGCGGCAGTGCGGTGCCCTCGTTCACGATCGGCCTCGATCGCGCTGGTCCGGACGAACGCTCGCAGTCAACCGAGGCCGCCCGCGTGCTCGGCTCGCCGTTGACGACTGTCATCATGGACCGAGCCAAGATTGCCGAGGCGTACCCGGAACTGGTCGTAGCAGCCGAGGGGCCGGTCTTCGACACCTCGTGCGCCTGCTTGATGCGCCTCGCTCGGGCCGTGCATGATGAGGGCTACAAGGTCGCGCTCACCGGCGAAGGGGCCGACGAGGCCTTCGCTGGCTATGCCTGGTTCAAGTTTCAGCAGATGCGCGACCAGAACTTCCGGCGATTCGGCCGCGGCCCGCTCAACTTCGGCCGCGAGCTGATGTTCCGTACCCTCGGGGGACGCAACGCCCGGCGTCCCTCCGCCGTCGAGGCCATGAACGGCACTCGCCCGATCCAGCAAGATATGTTCGAAGCAATCTCCCAGGCCACCCAGCTCGTCTACAGCCGGGAGATGTGGGACCGACTCGGCGATCACCACGCTTTCTCCGACCTCGACCTGACCAATCCGAACATGAAGCGATGGGCACCCCTGAACCAGTCGCTCTACGTCGGCTACAAGGTCATGCTTGCCGGCCTCCTGATGATCCCCAAGGGAGACCGGATTGCGATGCACTCCTCCGTCGAGACGCGCTATCCCTTCCTCGACGAAGACGTGACCGCCTTTGCCACTCGGATCGCCCCCGAGTACAAGCTCCGCGGCAAGACCGAGAAGTGGCTCCTCCGCAAGGTCGCCGAGCGAACCTTGCCTCCCCAGATCGCCGGCCGCCCGAAGACGATGTTCCGCGCCTCGTTCGCACCGACCTTTCTCGGCCCCCACCGACCGGCTTGGGTCGATCAACTGCTCAGCCCCGAGTCGCTCCGCGCGACCGGCTATTTCGACCCGGAGGCGGTCGCCCGAGAACGTGCCTGGCAGACCCGCATTCCCCGCATCACCCCCCGCCGGCTGATCATGCAGATTGGCCTGACCTCTGTGGTCGCCACGCAACTCTGGCACCACCTTTACATCAGCGGCGGCCTCTGTGAGCTTCCCACGTGGGAAGCCCCCCAGTACGCCGGGAACCGCACCCCCGGGCACTACAAGATTCGCCCAAGCGGAGACGCGTCCTTGCCGATCGCCGTCTGAATCATTCCGACGAGCCAACCATGATCCGGCCCAAGTATTCGGAAGACGAAAATCGCTACGAGGCGCCACGGTCGGATGCCGATCGTGCCGCCTCCCGCAGCGATCGGCCCCCCTGGTCCTACCTCGCTTATTCGGTTTATTGCTTCTGCGTGGCCTTACTCTACGGGAGCCTTGGCCTCGTTGTGGCAGCGGACTGGCGGTTTGGCATCTTCCGTGATCCGGCCGATCGGCCCGATCGCCAATTCCTCCCTGTGGTCGCCGCCATTGCCCTGGGTGTTGCCACGCTCTTTGCTGTCGGTCCATTCCTGCCGAAACGTCCCTGGGCCTGGACGTATGGTTTGATCTTGATTCTCGTCGGGAACATCCTTACCGTCCCGCTTGCCCTGTGCTGGATCAGTCGAGGAGCCCGAGGATACTACGCCCGAATCCCCGAGTGCGTCCGAGTGATTTCGGAGTTCCCTCATGCGAGCCGTTCTTCAGCGCGTCTCCCGGGCCTCCGTCGAGGTTGACGGCTCCCTCGTCGGTCAGATCGACCTCGGCTGGCTCGTCCTGCTCGGCGTCGGTAAAGGGGACACCGAGGCCGATGCCGACTGGCTTGCCGAGAAGATCGCCGGCCTTCGCGCCTTCGAGGATGATCTCGGCAAGATGAATCGATCCGTCGGCGAGGTCGGCGGCTCCGTCCTTGTCGTCAGCCAGTTCACCCTCTTCGGCGACTGCCGCAAAGGGCGACGCCCCAGCTTCGACGCCGCCGCCGATCCAGGTGAGGCCGAACGCCTGTATCAGGTCCTTTGCGACCGGATCGCTGCGCTCGGCCTCCCCGTCGCTACGGGAACGTTCCGGGCCATGATGAACGTCTCTCTGGTCAACGACGGCCCCGTCACCCTCCTGCTCGACAGCCGTAAGACGTTTTGATCCGAAACTCCACTGCGCTCGAACGAAGATCGAGACGGGCCGACCTCCGTCATGCGTGTGGTCGGCCCACCATGAATCAACCCTCTGACTTCCTCGGTGGAATGATGCTCGGAAGTTCCATCCGTCGGCTCCCGCCTGGCCCCTTGAGCATTTGATGCTGGGCCTGAGTTTTCTGTCCGAGCCCGTGAATCGTGATGAACCCGAGCGCCGCCGAGGCGTCGTACTGGTCCCCTTCCTCGTAGGTCGCCAACTCGTGACGATAGAGGCTATGCTCACTCTTGCGGCCGACGATCATTGCCGAACCTTTATACAGTCTGATTCGGGCGACCCCCGAAACATACTGCTGGTTCGACGCAACGAAAGCCATTAAATCCTGATGCAAGGCGCTGAACCAGAGGCCGTTGTAGATCAGGTCGCCATAGGCCTGGCTCACATGCGTCTTGAACCGCAGGGCATCTTTCGAGAGGGTCAGGAATTCGATTTCCCGGTGGGCCTCATGCAGGACGTAGGCGGCTGGGGCCTCGTAAATCTCTCGAGACTTGATGCCGACCAGACGGTTCTCAATGTGGTCGACCCGTCCCACTCCATGCTTGCCGGCGATCGCGTTGAGTTTCTCGATCAACTCGACCCCATCGGTTTCCACCCCGTTGAGGGCCACGGGCCGCCCCTGGTCGAAGGTGATCTCGACCACTTCGGGCTCATCGGGGGCCTTGAGCGGATCGACCGTCCACTGGAAGGTTTCCGGAGGTGGTTCGACCCAGGGGTCTTCCAGCACCCCCGCCTCGATCGAGCGGCCCCAGAGATTCTGGTCGGTGCTGAAGATCTTCTCCTTCGTCGCCTCGACCTCGATGCCGTGATCGGCGGCGTACTTCAGTTCCTCGGTTCGGGTCCACTTCCACTCGCGGACCGGGGCAATGATTTTCAGGTCCGGAGCGAGGGTCTGGAAGGTGACATCGAAGCGGACCTGATCGTTCCCCTTGCCCGTGCAGCCGTGCGCCACGGCCACCGCGCTGTGATCGCGAGCCACCTGGATCATCCGCTGCGCGATGAGCGGTCTGCCCAGCGCCGTGGCCAGCGGGTATTTCCCCTCGTACAAGGCTCCGGCCATGAGTGAGGGAAAAGCAAAGTAATCGACGAACAGATTCCGAACGTCCTCGGCAATCGCCTCGACCGCCCCCGTCCGAAGCGCCTTCTCCCGGATCGCTTCGATGTCCTGCCCCTGACCGAGGTCGCAGGTATAGGCGATCACATCGAGCCCGTATTTCTCATTGATCCACTTTACGGCGACCGACGTATCCAGCCCACCGCTGTATGCCAGCACCACCTTGTCGCGTGCCACGAGGTTCGCCTTGTCCTTTCAATTGCTTTGATGGGTGATCGTGATCCGATCCGCTGCCGTTTCCGGCGGGCGATCTGTCTTCGCCCGACCCGCGTTCGAGCCGGCGACTTCAAAGAAAATTAGACCGATGCTTACGCTCCGCGCCAAGCACGGAAGCGTTCTCTACCTTCCCCCAGTCGGGGAACTCCCCCACCGATCGCTCCAAGTGCTCGCCGACCCAATCTGATCGAGCCGCGATCCAACCCGTCACGATCCGATCGGCAGATCAAATGCCTTGCCGAGGATTTCAAGCCCTTCGCGCCCGCGATCAATGTCCGTCAAGACATTGACACGGACCTCGCTCGTATTGATCAAGGCAATGTTGATGCCTGCCTCGGCGAGCGCACCGAACATCCGGGTGGCGACCCCTGTGTGAGTCCGCATCCCGATTCCCGAAACCGAGAGCTTGGCCATCGTTGGTTCGACCAGCACGTGATCGGGGTCACCCACCGCTCCGGCGGCGGCCCGAGCCGCCCGAGCTGCGTCTCCTCTGGGAACGGTGATTGAGAGTCTTGTATCCCCCGAGGCGCTGCGGACATTCTGCACGATCATATCGACGTTCACGCCCACCTCGGCGATCGCCTGAAACACCTTCGCGGCATATCCAGGGCGATCCGGAACATTCAGCAAGGTGACTCGGGCCTGCTGTTCATCGAGATCAACCCCCGAGACCACCAGGTCTTCCATCCCGCTCAAGCTTCCGAACAGGGAACTGGCCTCGGAGTTGACCAGGAGACTTCCCTCGCTCGGCTGGCCGCGACGGGGAGTGAACTCAAGGCGATGATCCTCTCGGGTTCGATCAAGCTCAAATGCTCGATGCACGGCTCTTAGGGCGTTCGTGGCCTGCGATCGCTCGACGAGGACACTGATCTTGATCTCGCTCGTCGTGATCATCTGGATGTTGACTCCGGCGTCTCCCAGCGCTTCGAACATTCCCTGAGCCACGCCGGTATGCACCCGCATTCCCAGACCGACGACCGACACCTTGGCGACCTTCGAATCGTAGGTGACCTTCCCGGCACCGATTTCCCGAGCCGCTCGTTCGGTCACGATCAAGGTCTCGGCCAGGTCGCCCCCCGAAACCGTGAAGCTGACCTCCGTTTGTCCGTTCGTCGCCACGTTCTGCACGATCATGTCGACAACGATATTCGCCTCGGCGATGTGACGGAACAGGGCGTGGACCACCCCCGGCCGATCGGGCATCTCCTGCACCGTCACCCGCGCCTCATCACGCGCCAGAGCGGCCCCGGTGACACTCGCGCCGATGAACCGCGCGTCCTGCTCGGCCACAATCCAGGTCCCCGGCGCGTCGGCCATCGCGCTGCGAACCTGAATCGGCACGCCGAACTTCTTGGCGAACTCGATCGAGCGTGAATGCATTACCCCCGCGCCGAGACTCGCGAGTTCAAGCATCTCATCATAACTGATGCGATCGATCTTCCTCGCCTCGGGCACGATTCTCGGGTCGGTCGTGTAGACCCCGTCCACATCCGTATAGATTTCGCACGCGTCGGCCCCCAGGACCGCTGCCAGAGCCACGGCCGTCGTATCTGATCCTCCCCGGCCCAGTGTGGTGATGTTGTAGTGCTCATCCACCCCTTGAAAACCGGCGACAATCGCAATCTTCCCCTCATCCAGCGCCGCCTGGAGCCGATCGGTCGAAATATTCCGAATGCGAGCTTTCGTATGGTAGCTGTCCGTGACAATCCCGATTTGAGCCCCCGTAAAGCTGATCGCCGGCACGCCAAGCGCCTGAATCGCCATGGCCATCAGGGCGACGCTCACCTGTTCTCCGGTCGAGAGAAGCATGTCCATCTCTCGCGCCGGGGGCTGCTCATTGATCTCCTTGGCCAGGGCGATCAACTCGTCCGTGGTGTGTCCCCGGGCCGAGACCACGACGATGACCTGCTTCCCTTCCCGGTGGGCTCGGATCGCTCGTCGAGCGGCGGCAAGAATCTTGTTCGCGTCGGCGACACTCGTGCCGCCGAACTTCTGGACCACGAGGGGCAACGGAGGCTCTCCTTCTCTGTCTGCTTCCAGCTCGAAGCTCGATCGGGCAGGGGGGGAGGATTGCAACAGGCGGGATGGCGAGGCCAGGATCGGATCACCCTGCAACCCTCGCGGCGAGCGTAACAGAATGACAGATCGAGCCCTGAGATTCCAGACGTCTCGATTCGCTCGATGACCGTTCGACCACTCGCATCCTCTGGGAAGGGCCGAGCGATGATGCGGATCGCCAGGCGTCCTCCCCTGGTGGTTTGCCCGATCTCTGGGCTCAACGCTTCAGGACGTGATCCCCCATGAGCCTCCAGCCTTGCGGCAGAAATGGACCGTTGGCCTCCATCGCGCTGATCTCGTCGTACGGCTTGCCCGATCCGGAAAGACCGGTCCCACACAGGGCCCAGGGAACCGGAGCGCGATCGTGGGCCTTGGTTCGGAGCAAGGTCGAGTGGTCGGGAGAGATCAAGAGTCGGTACTCGCCGTACGATTCGAGCGCCGCCCGGAGCGGCCCGACAATGTCCTGATCCATCCGTTCCAGCGCCTCGACTTTCGCGTCGGCCCGGCCTTCGTGACTGGCCTCGTCCGGCGCCTCAACGTGAACGCACACAAGATCATGATCGCGCAGGGCCTCGATCGCATAACGGCCCTTGGCGGCGTAGTCGGTATCCAGGTATCCGGTGGCTCCCGGCACGTCGATCCGGGTCCAACCGGCCAGCATCCCCGTGCCTCGAACCAGATCCACTGCCGAGATGATCGCCCCCTTGAGCCCGTGCAGCTCGGTGAAGGTCGGAACCTGAGGCGCCTTGCCTTGCCCCCAAAGCCAGATGGCGTTGGCCGGCTTCTTTCCCCCGCTGATCCGAGCGTGGTTGACCGGATGCTCCTGGATCACCGAGGCCCCGGCTTCCATCAGGCGACGGAGCAGGTCCGAGCCGGTCCCTCGGGGCAGGTGATCGGCGGCATTCTGATCAGGAACGTCGTGGGGTGGCGTCGTCTTCGTCGAAGCGTCGAACGGGGCAGGGGCCCCCGGCCGCCCTCGGTAGATCATCGCGTTCCGATAGCTGACGCCGGGATGAAACTCGACCGTGTGGCCATCGGTGTGCAGGTTCGCAGTCAACGCGGCGATCAGCTCGGCCCCTTCCTCGCTGGAAATGTGGCCGGCGGTGAAGTCGGTCATCTTCCCGTCGAGGATCGTCATCAGGTTGCAGCGCACCGCCCAGTCATCCGGGCCAAGAGCAATGCCCATCGCGACGACTTCCAACGGAGCCCGTCCCGTGTAGTAGCGTTCCGGGTCGTAGCCGAAGAGGCTGAGCGTCGCCACATCGCTCCCCGGCAAGAAGCGATCCGGCACGTTGCTCGACCGGCCGAGCACTCCGTCCCGAGCCACCCGATCCATCTCCGGAGTCCTCGCCGCCTGGAGCGGAGTCATATCGTTGAGCGAGTCCTGCGGCTCATCGGCCGCACCGTCGGGAATCACGATGGCGATCTTCACGGGCACGTCTCCTCCCGGTTCCGATCCGGGTGCATTCCAACAGCGCACAGGAGCGACGATCCGGGGACTTCGGGCAGCCGCCTGTCGCCTCTTCCTCTACCCTCGGGGCAGGACCCCTCCACCGTACCAGCGCCCCGCCTTACCGACCACGGCTCGGGATGTAAGTGGGACGACGAATCGCCGTCGAACCGTTTCGCCCCTCCTATCGAAGCTCTGTCCTGGCCGCTACAATCCGTGGGAATCGAGAATCCTTGAAGATCGGGGCCAGCACGCGCAGACCACAACCCGTCGCACGGAGCGACGCGGCGTGGAGCCGCACGACGGCCCGGTGGCGAAGGCGACACCGAACATGGGTAGCGATCCCCTCTTGCTGGGTCTGGATGTGGGCACGCAGAGTATTCGGGCGGCTTTGGTCGATCCGACCGGCCAGACCATCTCCTACGGCGTCGCCCCACTGGAAACGACCTACCCCCGTCCGAGCTGGGCGGAACAGGACCCGATCGGCTGGTGGTCGGCCACTCGATCGGCTGTGGCCCAGGCCCTCCAATCGGCTGACGTCTCCCCAGACCGGATTGTCGGGGTTGGGCTCGACAGCACGGCTTGCACCGTCGTCGCCTGTCGGTCCGACGGCACCCCCCTGCGGCCTGCCTTGCTCTGGATGGATCAACGCTCCTTCCGTGAGGCCGAGGCCATCGGCGTGACCGGCGACCCGGCCCTGAAGTACGTCTCCGGGCGCGTCTCTCCCGAGTGGATGCTCCCCAAGGCCCTCTGGCTCAAGCGGAACGAGCCAGAGATCTACGACCAGGCCGACCGGCTTGTGGAATGCACCAACTGGTTCATGTTCAAACTCACGGGAGAGTGGACCCTCTCGCTCAACCACTGTGCCGTCAAGTGGAACTACGCCAGGCCCGAAGGCGGCTGGCCCCGCGCCTTGATCCACGCCGTCGGCCTCGACGACCTGCTCGACAAATGGCCCGACCGAATTGAGCCCCTCGGCCATGCCGGAGCCACCCTCTCCCGTTCTGCTGCCGAGGCCCTCGGCCTGAATCCCGGCACCCCCGTCGCTCAGGGGGGCATCGATGCCTACCTCGGCATGATCGGCATGGGAGCGACCGCCGCCGGCGACGTGGCTGTGATCGTTGGGTCGAGCACCTGCCACCTCGCCCAGTCCTCTGGCGGTGTTTTCGGCTCGGGGGCCGCCGGCTGTTACCCGGATGCCACCGTCGAAGGACTCTACACCCTCGAAGCCGGGCAAACCGCCACCGGCTCGATCCTCGACTGGTATCGTCGCCACTTTGCCGCCGCCCAGCAGGCCGAAGCCGACGACCGAGGCGTCAACGTCTACTCCGTCCTCGATGAACTGGCCGCTGCCGTCCCTCCCGGAGCCGAAGGGCTTGTCGTCCGGGACGACTGGCAAGGCAACCGCTCCCCCTACAAGGACCCCGCCGCCCGAGGGGCCATCGTTGGCCTTTCCCTCGCTCACGGCCCCGGTCACATCTTCCGCGCCCTCTACGAAGCCACTGCCTGCGGCACCCGTCATATTCTCGAAGATGCCTCGGCCCACGGGCTCGACGTCGGCCGGATCATCGTCGGCGGTGGCGGTGCGAAGTCGCGGCTCTGGATGCAGATCCACGCCGATGTCCTCAACCGACCCATCCACCTCCCTCGTGAAACCGAATCCTGCGCCCTCGGATCGGCCATGACCGCCGCCGTCGCCGCTGGCCTCTTCGCCGACCTCGACGCCGCCGCCCGAGACATGGTCATCCTCGACCGCGTTGTCGAGCCCGATCGACGGAACGTGCTGGTCTACGACGATTTGTTCGCTCGTTACGCTCGCCTTTACGTCGCCTTACGCGACAGCGGGGTTGTCGTCGCCGCTGAGTGATTGGACCTGACGCTTCTTCCGGTTCCGAGTCATTCAAAGGATCCATCGAGAACCTTGAAACCGAGGAATGTGTCCGAGATAAGGAGAGGTCGAGTTCGTCAATCACTCGAACAAGGATCAGACCCTCATGGCCATCCGAATCCACGTCACCGCGCTCCGCGATTGCGCGGTTGAAGATGTCCGCTCGACCTTTTGCGACATCCTCGGGCCTGGTTTCGAACAGGTCGCGATCCACGAGCACAATGGCTGGGCCTGGTTCACGACCAGCGTCTGGGGCGTCGCCGGGTCCGATCTCAACAAGGGGCTGTGCCGCTTGGCCTGCCCTGCGTTGCAATTTACCACCTCCGATGGCGATCGCTGGGTCCTCACAGTTCATGGTGGGCCGGAAGGACAGCGGAACTTCGTCCACGAGTTTCACCTGCTCAGTCATCCTGGAAACCCTGACCACGACGAGTCGTACGCCCAGGAGTTGCAATCGTATCAACCCGAGCCGATCGATCCCGATCTCGCCTTCCTCGAAGACGATCCCGAGGACAAACCCGTCCCAGTCACTCCTGTCGATGAACTGGTCAGCGACTTTGCAGACTTCGGTGCACCGCTGCCCGAATCGCTCCTCGACGACCTCCGCGGTTCACCCCGCAGCGATGTCGTCAATCGCCTTCGCGACTGGCTCGCCAATGCCATTCCCGAGGCGATGGCTCAGGCGGGCCTCCCGGTCGATGCGCCGAACGTCCGCCGCGTCCTGCTCTGGGAGAATGTCACCGAACGTGAGTACGACGGCGATCTCGGCAACCTCCCCCGATTGCTCTCGGTCCTCGGCCTTGCTGGCGAGTGGGACGACTACGTCGCGCAGGCCGAGCAACCCGATGAGGAATCCTGTGACCTTGTCCAGAAGGAATCAGAGCCTCCTTCCCCACCGACCGACCACGCTCAGTCTGTCTTTGATCTGGTCGGCTCGCTCCCTCTGACGCCCATCAAGGGTGGTCCGGTGCCACTGCCTCCCGTGAAAATCAAACGCCTCGGGATTGCCTCGCAAGCGTGTACCAGCTCAGCGTCCTCATCCCCGGGGATCGGAATTCACCTGACGATTCCCGAGGGGCATCCCTCCCTCTCCCTCGACCCGCCACCACTTCGGGCACCCAACCCGATCTCCTGGACCCGAACCGACCAGGGATTCACGATCGGCTCGCTTTACCGAGAGACCTTCTTTAAGAACAATCTCGTCGAGCACCTTGGCAAACCCCTGACGAAGCTGCTCGCCCATCCCCCTGAAGGAACGGTGGAGGAGATCGCATTTGCCGTCTTCGACGAGCCCGCCACCTACCACCGCTTCCGAGGAACCGTCCGTGACGGACTTCTCTGGATCGAGGAATCTCACCCGCCTCTCTCTCATGAGGTGCTGCTCGGTGCCCTCGACGCGGCCACGTACGAGCCGAAGTACAGGATCGTTTGCCGCGACGAAGACGAGGCCCGAGCCCTGGAACAGGCCGCTCGCCAGGACGATGATTTGAAGGACATGGGCCTCAAGCGCCAGGGAGCGACCCTCACCATCGAGTTCGATACGGGCAACCTGGCCCGGCTCCTGCTCCGGCTCCGTTCGGGCGACGCCTGGAACTTCGGTCCCCGCGACGCCAAGAAGGCCGAGGAGCGCCAGCAGGCCCTCGACATGATGCGCCAGCTCCGACGCTCGGGCGCGAAGATGGCCCGCGAACGGGCCGCGCCGCACGAGTCGGAAGTCCTGTTCAAGGGTCGTCATTCCTGGTTCTGGCGTTCCGATTTCTCCCAGCTCGACCAGCTCGACCCCGAACCGCGTGAGACCTTCGAAGCCGCCATGACCAGCCTGGGGTTCTCCTGGGTCGGCGACCTGGTTGCCAAGAAGCAACGGGACATTGTCCTCCGCGTCTTCCTGAGCAACGACCAGTTGACTTATGCCATCCTGATGGCGAAACGCACCATGTACCTCGGCCAGGAATTCGTCTCCCGCCTCGCCGGCGGATCAGGCCTCACCACCACGACCCTCAGTACGGTGGACAGCGTCCCCGAGGCCGGCATTTATTACCAGGTCGTTTCCGGACTGACGCTTGAGGAGCATTACAAGAAGCACGTGAAAGGTCTCGATCGCTTCCGGACGCACAAGGGACTTGAGCCGGTTGCGTTGGGCGGAACACTCGAAGATGTCGCCCGGGAAATCGAGTTGGCGTTCGATCGCCATGAGGCCGCCGATCGTTGAGGAACGCGGGGCGACTCGCCGCGATGCCCTCCCGCCACCCCGGACGGCCGCACCTCCTGCCCCGATCGGTTTCAGCTTCCGATCCGCGGGACGGCGTGACGTCGATCCCGAATCACGTTGCAATGAAAATCACTTGTATTGTGTTGGATTCCTCCGATGCGGATGGTCCCGGCGAATCTCTCCGGTCGACGAGCACGCCCGAACCCATCCGATCTGGCTCCATTTCCGGATCTTCTTCTTGTATGCCGGAGCGTAACCATTACGGTAGGATCCGAACGAAGAATCCGGAGAACGTTTCGGGCAAGGATGTCGATGCGATGGTCTGGCCGTCGAAGGAACTGGCCGAGCGGGAATGCAGGTGATGCGTGAATTTTGTGCACCGTGGCGAGGCCGGCGTGGTCGGGGCCTGCGATCCTCGGGTGGCGAAGGCCGGTCGTCCTTTCGCCCGACGACTGGCGATCCTCGGAGACCGCCGAGGTGCGGGCCGTGCCCAAGCGGATCGTTCTCGCATCAATCAATTCGAACCTCTGATCGTGATCCTCACCCAGCTCGGTGTCGCGATGATCACGCCTCGGGCTGGCCCGCTGGTGCCTTTCTCCCGGTCTGAGGAACCCTTGTCAGGAGAATCGAAATGCTTCGATCTGAACGATCACCCGATCGCGAAGCCCCCTCCCGGGCCTCTCGTGGCCTGACCGTCGCCTCGATCACTGCCCTGGCCTTGCTCTGTGTCGGCCTGCGAGCCCCCGAACCCGCCCAGGCCCGCGTGCAAGACAACCCTGCTGCCCAGGCCGCCCCGCTGGGAAACGACGGCTTCGACCTTTCGCCCGTTCCTGCCGATGCCGCCTTCGTCGCGGCGATCCGTCCGGCTCGGCTCGCGACCCAGCCCGAGATCCAGGAATTGATCGACGAATTCGACCCGATGGCCCAGATTTACGGCGGGATCGACTTGCCCGTCTCGGGTCTGGAACAGGTCACGGTCGTTGAGATGCGACGGATGGAGCCTCCCCCCCGTCGCGGAAGCATGCCGATCGTTCCCGACCTGATCATTGTTCGCACCGTCGATCCTGTCGGCGATGAACTGATCGGCAACATCCTCAAGGAGTTCGACACCGTCTCCTACCTCGGGACCACCTATCAACGGGCCCGGGGAGCGCCGATGACGACCTATCGATTCAATCCTCAGACCCTGTTGATTGTTCAGAGTGAGCAAACGCTTCGCTATCTCATCGCCGAGCGTAACCGGCCGAAAGGCTCGCCCCTCTGGCTCGAAGCGGCTGGGTCGGTGAACGCAGGCCAGTTTCTCCTTGCCTTCGAAACTCCCTGGCTGTCCCAACTCATTGGTCCCCAGCCCGCCCGAGCAGCCGGGCTCCTCGAGCCGCTCGCGCTGATCGGCCCGATGCTCGACCGCGCCTCGGCCTATGCCATCAGCTTCGACCTCTTCGACGGTATCTCGATCACGGGCCTTGCGCTCTGCGGTGATGAGGAGGGGGCGACCCAAGTCTCCGAGACTGCCACCGCCTTCAAGACGCTCGGCCGCAACGCCCTCAGCTACATGCAGGGGATGGTGACCGAATCCGACGCCGGATCGGAGTCATTCCTCGCGGTGCTCAAGGAGGTCGAGACCCTCCTCAACGCCGTCGCGATCTCTGCTGACGGTTCCACCGTTCGCCTCCAGGCCGAGACGGATCAGGACCTCTCCGCGATCATGCGGCTCGCCATGGGGCCGATCACCACGGCTCGTATCGCCAGTCGGCGGACCCAGGCGATGAACAACCTCAAGCAGATCGCCCTGGCCCTCCACAATTATCACGATGTCTTCGGGAATTTTCCTCCTCCTGTGCTCATCTCAGAGAATGGCATTCCGTATAGCTGGCGGGTGGCGATCCTGCCGTTCCTGGAGCAGGCCCAGCTCTACGATCAATACCGCTTCGATGAACCCTGGGACGGCCCGAACAACCGGAAGCTGCTCGAACAGATTCCCCCCGTCTATCGCGTTCCTGACGCCAACACCGACCCGACCCACGCCGCCTACTTCGCCTTCGTCGGCCCGGCGACCCTCATGGGAGAGCCTGGCAAGGGAACGCATTTGCGCGATGTCCGAGATGGCACCTCGAATACCCTTGCCATCGTCGAGTCGAAACGCCCCATCCCCTGGACCCAGCCCGAGGACATCCCCTTCGCGTTCGAACTCAAGGACGTCCGGAACGCTCCCGTCCCCGACCTCGGCGGTTTCTGGGAGGAGGGCTTCCAGGCCGCCTTCGCCGACGGATCGGTGCGATTCCTGGCGAACTCGATCAACGCGGATGTCCTCCGCGCCCTGATCACCCGGAGCGGCGGCGAGGTCGTCTCGGTCGATCGATACTGAGACTGAGCTCGCGTTGCGGGCCTCTCGAGGTGGTCGCCTCTCTCACCACCCTTTGCAAACCATCAGCGCCTTCGGGTTCGACGGATCTCGAAGGCGTTTCAACAGCCTTCAGGAAGCGTTCGCATTCTCTGACTCTGTGAGCGGCGCCTCTGAGGCGGGCAGATTGTACGGCGGTGTGTTCAGGACTTCCTCAATCCGCCGGATCACCTCGGGGCTCGACTCCCGGTGCGGGTCCATCAGGACCTCGGCCTCCGCATGGATGGCCCGATTGGTTCGCTCACGCATTTCAGCGACTTCGATCGCGATGAACTCATCAAAACTCTTCGAAAATTCCGCATGGAACCCGGGGAAGGACGACTGGCCAGGTTCTCGCAGGGCAATCAACTCCTTGAAGCGGTCGATCTCGGTCCGCAGGTCCAGGCCGGTCGTGTCTTCCCAGCGACTTACCGTTTCTCGAAGGTGATCGAGTTCCTCCTCCGGGTCAAGATCCGTCAGGAACCGAGGCGGTTCTCCCTCGGCCTCGCCATTGAGAAAGGGCTCGATCTGATCGAGGATCTCCAGCAACCCTTCGTTGTAGTCGTATTGGAGTGGCGTATACCGAGCTGATTGATCATTGATGATCAGACTGATCTTCTGCATCAGTTCCTGATACAGCCGCTGGTCTTCCTGACTCAGCGAAGGGCCTTCCAGTGATTCCCTTCCTCCCTGCGTCGAGTCGCCGCATCCCGCCGAGAGCAGACCCAGCAAGACCCACGTCATCACCGGGAACCTCAATCGATGGTCCTTCATAAGAGTGTGCCCCGTTGATTCTTCAAGACAGGTCAATCACGTCTGGATTCGAGACAACTCGGGGGGACGCCTCGTTCTGAGGGCATCCCCCCTCATCGAAATCGGTCAACCGTTTCTTCCGAGCAGTCAGGTGGGTGGATCAGAAGGCGTCTGCCGAAATTACCTCACCGCCTCGTCTCGTGCTCAGGGCCCGATAGACATCGCGGTTGATCGTCTCCTTGATGGCGGTCACGCGACCATCGGCGAACAGGAAGTTGACAATCCCGGCGTGCTCGCTCCGGAAACCGAAGCACGGAACCCAGTTGCCGCTATTGTTCAGCCGGCCGTTCCCGTCTCCATATCCAACGTTCTCAAAGACCGTGATTTTCCAATTGATCGGGACCGACGTGAAGGCATAGTTCCCGTTCGGGTTCGGCCAGGAGAACCAGTTGCACGATTCGTAGAGCGATTCTCCAATCGCGAAGGTGTTGCTCGTGCCGTCGGTAATGTCGCGGATGCCCCAGGTTCCACCCTGGCGGCAGACGATCCCGGTGCAGGTCGTCCCGTTGCCAAACGCATTATTGCGTACGTTCGGTAGGCTCTGGAACGGCCAGGGGCTCGTGCTGTTCGTCGGGCCGGTCGTGTTGTCGCCGGCGTTGACGAAGTAGTTCAGCTTTGGCCCCAGTGGCGCCTGACCGTTCGCTCCGGAAGGTCCGACCCCGCTGTCCCATCGGCTGAACGACGACTGGCCCGGGGACGGATCTGATGGACATTGGTAAACATTAATCTGAGTCGTCAGGGCTGTCAGGTTGATGGCTCCGTCATCCGGTCCCCGCGCAAACGGGACTTCGAAGTTGATCGCCGCGTAAACGGTGTTCTGCTCAATGTAGGGGAGGATCATTTGAAAGAAGCTGGCACGAAACACGTTGTTCGAGATCGTATTGTTCCCGGGCAGTGCCCAGAGTAACGTGGGGAACGATCCAATCGTGTCGTGATAATTGTGCATCGCGATCCCGAGCTGCTTCAGGTTATTCGTACACTGGGCCCGTCGGGCGGCCTCTCGGGCCGACTGGACCGCAGGAAGCAGCAAGGCAATGAGCACGCCGATGATCGCAATGACCACCAGCAATTCGATCAACGTGAACCCGTCTCTGCGGGAGCTCCTGGTCCGCTCCGCAATCGACTGAGCAATCAGTTGCATTCCGTCCTCCTTCTCGCGGCCGTCCCCGTGCCCGAGCCGACAAGACCCGATCGGAGAGGCGTTCGATGGTTCGATTGGCCGTGAGGATCTGGAACCTGTTTAGCCCCGGCATGTCGTGAGATCTCGCTGACCCCGGCCGAAGCTTCGCTTATCATGGAAAGAGTTAACGTGCGTTACAAGTGTCAAACAGGGTTTTTTTTGGTGTGGACTTCCTCATGGAGGAATGCGTGAAACGGACTGCTCAACCCGACGAACAGAATCGACCTCGAATTCCTCTCATCGCCGGAATCACGATGGCCCTGGCCGCCCTGTCCTGGGGAGCCTGGGCCTGGTGGGATCGGCGACCCGAACGCCATCTCGATCACGCCGCCCGGCTCGTCGAGTCCGGTCGCCCAGCCTCCGCGAGTCCGTGGCTCGCCCTTCCCGAGCAGACCCCCCACACGGCAGATCAGGCTCGATTGCTCCGTGCGCAAATCGCCCTGGAACTCGGACGCCCGTCGGCCGCAGTCGCCCCCCTTGAGCAGATCCCTTCGGACGGACCACTCGCCGCCGAGGCTGCCTACTGGAAAGGGAAAGTCCTGCTCGCCGAGGGGAATCTCCCCTTCGCCCTGGCCTGGTTTGCGCGATCGCTTCAAGATCGGCCGGACAACCCCGACTGCCTCCGAGCCATGGCCGTGGCCGCCTACGATCTCGGCGACCTGGAGACGGTTCTCCGGTCACTCCGGGTCCTGACTCGCGTTCAGCCCGACGACCACGCCGCCTGGCGGACCCTCGGCCTCGTCCGCCTCCAGATGCCCGACTCGGGTGATCGCATCATGGAAGAAGTTGCCTCCGCTTACCGGACCAGCCTGACGCTCAACCCTCACCAGCCAATGGCACGTCTCGAACTGGCCGATGTGCTCATGCGACAGGGTCACTACCTTGAAGCTCGGGAGCAACTCGACGCCTGTCGCGGACGCGTTCCCGAGGCGCAGCACCTCAGCCTCCTCGCTCGGGTCTGCTGGGAACTCGGAGACCGTGACCAGACGAGTGCCTTGCTCGACGATGCTCAGGCCCAGGGGCTTGAGCACCCCGACCTCTTGGCGCTTCGCGGCCTCATCGCCCAGGCCGAAGGTCGGCCTGAGGACGCCGAACGCTGGTTCAACCGCGCGATCGACGCCGATCCCTACAACTTCCGCCGCTATTACCAGCGCGCAACGCTCCTCCGGATCCTCGGCCGGCCAGAACAGGCCAACGCCGATGCCCAGCGGGCCGAGGAGTTGAAGCAGGCGATTGAGCAAATGTCTGCCCTGAACGCCGAGGCTGCCGCTCAGCCCACCGATCCGGTCGTCCGGTGTCGGATCGGTCGGCTCTGCGAACAGCTCGGGAAGGTTGACTTGGCAGCATCCTGGTATCGTGCCGCCCTCTCGTGCGATCCTGGCAACCCGGAAGCCGCCGCCGCTTTGGTTGCCCTGGAGCGCTAGGCGGCAATCGCCTCCCAACGTGTCTTCAATCAGTCGGTCAATGTCAGGTCGTGCGTGTTTCTCCCCTCCTCGACCGTCACGTTCAGGTCGGTGGTGCTCGTGGAGGAATACTTCGCCGGTACCAGATATTTCGGCGGCGCGATGGGAAGATTCCCTTGCGCATCGGGAATCGGCATACTGCCTCCTTCAATGCTCGGGTCCATCTCCATCGATTGCACGAGCACGAGATGATTCCCGAGGATCGCGCCATCTCCTTCCGTAAAGGTGGTGAGCTGATACGACCCGTCCGGGCCGATCTCCCCCGTTGCCGACTGGCCTGTTTCCGACCCGGTGGGAACGAAGGTGACGATCCCCTTGGTCACGGGCTCACCATTGTATGTCACCGTTCCGGAGACCCTTCCAAGCTTTGGCTTGTTCGGATCGCCACCGCAACCGATTGGTAACGCAATCAGCCCAGCCAGGACCAGACCACTCGTGATCGAAGCTCTGCGATGAAGAAACGCGGTTCGAAACACGGAACCCTCCTGAACCATGCGGTGGATCAAGGAATCGATGGATGGCAACGCTTGACGAAAGAAACACTGTTGAACCCGACAGAATCACAGTTGTCAAGTTGTCGCTCTTGAAATCTCGGGCACACCCTCCGATGATCCCACCGTCAAGAAAATCTGATTTTGTAAGAATTGTCGCGTGTCTCAGCGCTTATGATCACGATGATGTCACCTGCTCAATCGCCGATCGCAGCGCCGTCAGTGCCTCGGGATCAGTCATGTTGTGATCGATCCCGACAACCCGGAGCGTCTCCGGCGCCAGGCCGCTCTGGTGGATCAGTTCGCGAGAGTCAGCAATCGGGATCACGTCGTCCCCTGTCGAATGCAGGATCACCGAGTTCACCGTCGCGATGACGTCAGGCGATCCCCACCGTTTCCAGGCCGGGGCAATAAGGACAACGGGCACCTCGCCGGTCGAGATGGCCAGCGCGACAGCCCCGCCCCGACTGGAACCGACAACGACTTCGGGTTGTTCCGTCTCGAACGCCTCCCGGGCCCGACGGACCGACTCGGCAAAGTCCTCGTCGGGGAGGTGGGGGTTGATGACCTCAAAGCCGACCGATTTCAAGAACGTCGGCTTCACCCCGCCGGGCTTCGAGTACAGGCCGTGGAGGTAGAGGATCCGGCTCATCTTTCCCCTTCCTCGACCGGAAGGTCGAGCCGAGGCCCCCACTCGTTCCACGATCCGTCGTAAACGGCCAGGTCCTTGAACCCGAGTCGATGAAGCTGGAAGGCCACGACCGTCGCGGCCACCCCGCCGTTGCAGTACGAGACAATCGGTCGCTCGGGATCGAGGTTCAACGACGCGATCCGCTCCCGCACTGCGATCGGATCGAGGAATCCGCCCCCCTCGGCGAAGAACAGTTCCCTTGGCAAGTGGATCGCGCCCGGAACATGGCCCCCGCGAGGCCCTCGACGCTTCGCACCGGTGAACTGCCCTGCGTCCCGGGCGTCAAGAATCTGAGCTTTGGGGCCAAGCATGGCCAGCAACTCGGCCGCCGTCACCCACATCCGTTCTTGAGCTTTCGGAGTGAAGGTCTGCGGCACAACCGAAACCGAGCCCGACTCCACCGGCCTGCCTTCCTCGGCCCAGCGGTTCATCCCTCCGTCCAGCACGCTCACCGCGTCGTGCCCGTAGGCTCGCAAGGCCCACCAGAGCCGGGTGGCGAACTGACCTCCCATGTGATCGACGGCCACCACATGCGTCTCATCGCCAACCCCGCGCGCTTCCATCGCGTTCGCAAACCGCTCCGGTCGGGCAAGTTGTGCGGGCACGGGATCATCCGGGTCGACAATGTCCACCGTCCAATCCACAAAGACAGCGCCCGGGATGTGCCCTGCCTCGTACTCCTCCGGAGCACCTCGGTAGGTCGCTTCCTCAACCCCCGGCTCGACCGGCCGAGTGCTCACGTATCCTCGAATATCGAGCACGCGAAGCTTCGGATGATTCAGATGTTCGGCCAGCCAATCGGTCGAGACAAGCGATTCGTGCGTCAACATCACCAGACCTCTGTGTCCATCCGGTTGCGATTCAGTCTCTCGATCCCACGGGAGGGAACGACTAGGATAGTGTCCGATTTCGGAATGACCAAGACGATCCGCAGCCGGCCCATCGGACAATCGGCAGGTGCGATGCCGCGATCTCGCCGACCGCTGTCAGCATTCCGATGCTTCGAGCGCTCGTGATCAATGGTCGTATCCTCCGTGCTCCCACAAACGAGGCGAATCTTCGCATGAGAGCCGCTGTGTTCGATCGTTTTGGCGAACCCGCCGAGGTTCTGCGGATTCAGGAGGTTCCCACGCCCGAGCCTGGCCCCAATCAGGTCCGGGTTCGGATGATCGCCAGCCCGGTCAATCCGTCCGACCTGCTCTATACCCGAGGCCGGTACTCGATCCGGCCGAACCTTCCGGCCTCCCCTGGCTTTGAAGGGGTCGGGGTGGTGGACGCCGCCGGGTCGGGACTGGTCGGCAAGGCATTGGTCGGGCGTCGGGTTGCAGTGATCAACGGCGAGGGGGGCAACTGGGCCGACTTTGCCATTGTCCCTGCCTTCCAGGCAATTCCCGTCCCCGGCTCCTTGCCCGACGAGCAGGTCGCCTCCTTCTTCGTCAACCCGGCGACCGTGCTGGCGATGGTCCGTCACGAGCTGGCGGTCCCTCGCGGCGAATGGCTCCTGCAATCGGCCGCCAACTCCGAGCTGGGCAAGATGATCGTCCGGCTCGGCCGGCACGACGGCTTCAAGACCATCAACGTCGTCCGACGCCCCGAGGCCGCCGACGAACTGCACGAGCTCGGCGCCGATGCCGTCATCGTCACCACTGATGGACCGATCCCTGATCAGGTCCGCCGGGTGGTCGGACCCGAGGGGGTGCGCTTCGCCGTCGACCCAGTCGGAGCAGACATCGGCACCGGGGTCTTCGAGTCGCTGGCCCCCTCCGGAACGTTGCTCGCCTACGGCTCCCTTACCGGCGAGCCGATCCGAATCGACACCCGCCTGATGATCTCCGGCGGCCGCGTGCTCCGCGGCTTCTGGCTTGGCCACTTTATGCGATCACGCAGTAAGGTCGCCGCAGTCCCCTTATTCGCTCAGGTCGGCCGATTGATCCGACAGGGCGTCCTCTCGACCTCGGTGGGTCCGAGCTTCCCCCTCGACCAGATCTTCGACGCCGTTCGCGCAGCGGAGCAACCCGGCAAGCCCGGAAAGGTCCTCCTCCGGCTCCAACCCTGATCGCATGCCCTTGAGGCTCATCGGGTTGTTTTCATTTTTTTTGTCGCCGAAAGGGCCTCCTCCCGGTAGAATTCACCATCATCGCAGTTGCATGCCGCCCTGAACGAGTTCCTCTCCAGGGGTGACCGGTCGACGTTTCCTGGCTCTGCCCGCGCCTTCCTCCACCGAATCGATGTTCCAATCGGTCCTCGGTGACTTCCCGGAACCTTCTCCGGGGCTGGCTCGCTTGCCTTCTCGTCCCGGACAACCTAAATTGCGTTCGGGTTCGGCATGCGTCTGGTCCAGGATGGTGTTTTCCGCCCAGTAGATGCCTTGGTACTCTTCCGCATCGAACCACGCTTGACGCATTGAATGTAAGCCCCGGCAGGTCTGGCGGGTGGTGACCATTGGCATCGGACGCTCCGATGCGGTTGGCCTTCCACACGTTCGCTCTCAACCGGCCGGGCGGGGAATTGAAGCACGATGGCAGTTTCGCAGACTTCGGGGACTCAGGACTGGCGAGCAATCGCTCAACTCAGCTCGGGAGGGGAACGCCTCCTCTGTGTCGGCGAAAGCTCCTCTCAGGTCCGCGCCGCCTATGTCGGCGCCTGGGGAGAAGTGATCCGCGACGAAGACCGACCGACCGTCCAATCCATCTCGCTTCAGAAATGGGCCGGACAGGTCTGGGCCGGGCAGTGGGAACATCAACAATCGCTGGAAGTGCCCGCCTCCCCTCGCAAAGACAAGAGCGAGGCTCAGGCCAGTGCCAATGGCAACGGCCACGGTGCCGAGCCCGAAGCGGATCTGGAGCCCGACGCCGACGTCGATGCCGACGCCGACGCCGACGAGGCCCCTGAGTTGACCGACTCCTGAACCTCTCCCTCCCTCCGCGAGGCGGGGGGGTGGTTCTTCTCAAGACGCTGCGATCCTCCTCTCCCCGATCCATTCCCGGCCGTTTGCCGGGAATCGTTCGTGAACCGATGAGGGAGTTGCGATCAATTTCGCCGGAGGCGGCGACACCACCATGGCGTGTGGTCCTGCCGCTTCCGGAGCGCAATTGGTTGCGTCATGCGAGCACTCGAGCGCTTCGGTCAGAATCGCCTCGCTGCGGTACGTACCTTGATGGCGTGTCACGGCGTCCGCAACGGATCATGCTCGTTCGCGCTCGCCCAGACGGTCAGGTTGGGGAAATCCTTGCCAATCCGAGAGGCCAGCATCTCAACCGCCGGCCGCTCCGTGGCGTGGTGTCCGGCAACGATCAGGCCGATCCCCTTCGCCTCGGCCTCCAATGCCCGGTGGAATCGGGCTTCACCGGTCAGGAACACGTCGGCCCCCGACCGCGCCGCATCCCCCAGAAAATCGTCTGCCCCACCGCAGGCCACCGCCACCCGCTCGACCCGCCGTTCCGGCGCTCCGACATACTGCAATCCTGTCGCCGGGAGTCGCTCCCGCACGCGCTTCGCAAACGCATCGAGCGTCATCGGCTCCGCCAGCCTCCCGACCCGACCGACCCCCTCCGCCTCGTCCCGGACGATCGTCGGATACACGTCGATCGCCGGCTCTTCATACGAGTGAGCGGTTCGGATTGCCGCCAGGACCTCCGCCAGACTCGATCGCGGGCAAACAACCTCGATCCGCTGCTCTCGGGCCATCTCACGCTTCCCCGATTCCCCGAAAGTCGGGTTCGTCCCTTCCAGGCCGAGGAACGTGCCGAACCCCTCGGTCGTGTACGAGCATTCGACGTACTCCCCGATCCTTCCCGCCCCCGCCCCGAATGCCGCCAATAGCACGGCCTCACGGTCCGATTCCGGAGTGAAGACAACCACCTTGGTCGCCTGGTGCTCCACGCCCGGTTTCAAGGGCCTGACCTCCACCAGCCCAAGTGTCTCGCACAAAAAGTCGTTGATCCCACCTTTTGTATTGTCGAAAGCCGTGTGCGGGCTATAGATCGAGATCCCCGCCCTCGCCAGCGACCAGAGGAACCCGTCCGCCCGGTCGCTCCGTAAACGCTGCACCGGCTTGAACCAGACCGGGTGATGACTGACGATCAGGTTTGCCCCCTTGTCGATCGCTTCAGCGGCGCTCTCAGGAGTGACGGTCAAGCAGGTCATTACGTTCTGGACCGAGGCTCCCGGATCACCCAGCAAGAGCCCCACGTTATCCCAGTCTTCCGCCAGTCGCAGCGGGGCAAAGGTGTCCATCCAGGCGGCCAGGTCGGCGACGGTGGTCATCGAGCATCCTCCGATCGGAGCCAGGCATTTAGGTCATTCATCAGGCGTTGCGTGACGGGTCCGGGGGCCTCGTAGCGACGGGCCTGAGCCGACTCGGGCATCCCCTCCGGATCGAACCGTCCCACCGGCATGATCCCGCGCCCCGCGTTCGTCAGGAAGCACTCGTCGGCCTCGACCAATCGGGCAATCGACACGCTCGCGTCCTCCCTCGTGGGCAAGCCGAGGCTGCTAGCCCGCTCCATCACGACTCCTCGCATGATCCCCGGCAGAAACGGGGCCGCGAGTCCCCCACCCCGGTGAACCTGAGGCGTGACGAGTTGCCCTTGCTCCACCAGAAAGACGTTGCTCCGGCTCCCTTCCAGAATCGCCCCCGATTCGTCCCGGCTCAGGTTCTCATCAAACCCGAGCCGCTTTCCCTCCTCGAAGGCGATTCGCCTCGACCAGTAATTTAATGTCTTTGCCTGCAACAATCGGTCGTCCCCCACCACCGACCAGCGAGCGCAAACCGCCAGCCCACCCTCGGGAACCGGCGCGGGCAGCGCCCGGGTTCTCATCCAGATCGTCCCGGCCCTGCCGTCATCAAACCCTCCCGAGAGGACGATCCGCAGCGAGCAATCTCCGGTGATTCCCTCCGCCGCTCGAAGGGCCTCGACCGCCGCGTGATCCGGCAACTCCTCCGGGGCCATCGGCAACCCGAGCGCCTCGGCCCAGCCCCTCAGCCGGGCCAGGTGGCGCTCCAGCAACGTCGCCCGTCCGTCCCAGGTCCTGAGCGTCTCAAAGAGCCCAAGCCCATGCTCGAATGTTCGATCCAGCACCGAGATCGCCAGCCCTTCATCCGGAACGATCTCCCCCCGAACCCAGATCATCCCCGAGCCTCCAGCACATCCCGCATGGCGCGCCCTTTATGGAGCGTTTCCTCATATTCGAGCTGCGGATCGCTCTCGGCCACAATCCCGCCACCGACCTGATACGTCACCCGATTCCCCTCCACCAGCATCGTCCGGATCGCAATGTTGAACGCCGATCGACCCCCGAGGCTGTAATACCCGATTGCCCCCGTATACAGGCTCCTCCGCGTCGGCTCCAGCTCGTCGATGATCTCCATCGCCCGGATCTTCGGCGCTCCGGTGATCGACCCCCCCGGAAAGACTGCCCGCACCACGTCGATCGGCCCCACTCCCTCGCGCAACCGCCCCTCAATCGTTGCCACCTGATGATGCACGGTCGCATAACTTTCAATGGCCGACGGTTCCGTCACCCGAACCGTCCCATACGCGCAGACTCTCCCCAGATCGTTCCGTTCCAGGTCGACGATCATCGCCAGCTCGGCACGATCCTTCGCGCTGGCAATCAGTTCGGCGCGCTGTGCCCGGTCTTCCGAAGGTGAATCCCCCCGTGGTCTCGTTCCCTTGATCGGCCGGGTGACGATCCGATCCCCGTGTGTTTCGAAAAACAGCTCCGGGCTGGAGCTGATCACCGATCGCTCCTCATCGAGCGTCAGGAACGCGGAGTAGGGGGCCGGGCTTCGCTCCCTCAGGCAACGGTACAGATCGAGCGGCACCGGCGCCCCTCT
Organism: Tautonia rosea; assembly: GCF_012958305.1. Lineage (NCBI taxonomy): Bacteria > Pseudomonadati > Planctomycetota > Planctomycetia > Isosphaerales > Isosphaeraceae > Tautonia > Tautonia rosea. The sequence goes on from NZ_JABBYO010000003.1 coordinate 356,122, forward strand.
CACCTCGAAGCGTTGCGAGATGTTCGCCTGAAAAATGTCTCCCGCGTGAATGTACTCGACCGTCCTCCCAACCGCCCTTCGATATCCCTCCGCCGAGAAATTGCTGACCAGCGGTGCCTCGAACCGAGAGTTCGGCACGCGTTCAGGAGCCTCATTCAGCCATTCCAGCCAGCGCCTCCCCCGCTCCTCGACCCGCTCGATCGGCTCGCCGAGCAAGTTGACGACCCAGAGAATTGCCGATTCCGATCGGTGATCGATCGCCACAAACGTGTCGTACAGGCGGAAGGACACGATCGGCATCCGGCTGTCGCGCGGAGTGTTGCGCGGCACGCGCTCGATCCAGGGAGCCAGATCGTAGCCGAAAACCCCGATCAACCCCCCCAGAAACGGCGGCAGGTCCTCTCCCCACTCCTCCGGCACGGGACTGAGCAGACCTAGTACCTCGATCCACCGCCCCAGTGGTCTCAGCGGATCACCCCGACCAAGCTCCCGATCGTCCGCCGGATCGAACTCGAACACCCCCGCCGGATGCGCAGCCAGGATACTCCAGCGCCCGGCCTCACCAAAGGCTGAGCCCCCTTCCAGCAAGGCGGCACCAGGCATGCTGCCGATTCGAAGTCTCAGTCGATCGGCCGAAAGGTCCAGCGGAAATCGCAGCAGGGCGGGGCTGATCGTCGGCGGCACGGTTTCGGGCACAGCAGCGGGGTCCGTCACGGCAACTCGGGCGAGCAAGAACGTCAGAACAGCATTGATCGCGGTGCAATCCGTTCGAAAATACCCACCACCACGATACAATCCCATCAGACCAAGAGCCGACCCCCGCGCCAATTCCGCTTGATTCGAGACCCGACCCCATGATCCGCTCTCCGCTCGGCATTCGCCTGCTCCCCAACCCCGACCAGACCGTCAAGGACCAGCTCCGCCAGGCCGCCCGGCTCGGGGCCAGGGGGATCGTCCTCGACGCCACCGGCGACCTCAACCCCTCCCGGCTCTCCGACACCGGCCGACGCGAGTTCCGCCACGCGCTTCGCACCGTCGAGCTTTCCCTCACCGCCCTGAGCCTCCCCACCCGCCGCCCCTTCGACACCGACGACCAGCTCGACGACCGCCTGGCGAAGGCCGATTCCGCCTTCGCCCTGGCGTTCGACCTCGGCGCGACGCTCGTCCTCGCCCGCGTCGGAGCCGTTCCTCCCGAATCCGACGCCCCCCGACGCGCCCTCTTCACCCATGCCCTGCACGAACTCGGCCGCCGAGCCGATCACCGAGGCGTCCGCCTGGCCCTCGAAACCGGCACCGAATCCGGCGCCGACCTCCGCGCCTTCCTCGACACCCTGAACCAGCCCGGCCTCGCCGCCAGCCTCGACCCCGGCTTCCTCCTCCGCATGGGCCACGACCCGATCGACGCCACCCGAGCCCTCGGCCCTCTCGTCGCCCACGCCTACGCCCGAGACGCCTCCTCCGCCTCCGACCTCGGCCCGTCCTCCGCCTTCTCCCTCCACCCCCGCGGCTTCGGCTTCCCCTCCGGCGTCCTCGACTGGGACGAATACCTCGGCTCCCTCGAAGAAATCGCCTACTCCGGCGTCCTCACCATCTGGCCCGACCCCGAACGCCCGATCGCCCCCCAGTTCCAGACCCTCGCCGACCGCTTCTCCCGCTTCTAAACTCTCCCCACCCCAGAATTTCACCGCCTTCCTTTCCCCCGCCGGATATCATTGACGCAGCCGTCTCTCACCCCATCCCGCTCGATCCCTCTCATCCCCGGAGCACTCCCATGGCCAAGGGCAACCACAGCCAGAAGAAAGAAACCAAGAAGCCCAAGAAGGAAAAGGCCAAGACCACCACCAAGGAGCCGAAGAAGTCTTAACGATTCCCGATGTGTAGGGTGCGTCAAGTCTTCGAAGACGCACCGATCGGCTCGTTCCTCATGCATCTTCGAAGACTTGGACGCACCCTGCCATCTGATTGCATCCTCCCAAGGCTCCTGATACCCTGTCCAGTCCCCCCGACTTCGACACCGGACCGGGAGCCTTGGCACGATGAGCACCAGCCCAGACCCTCTCTCGACCAACCCCGACCCCCTCGACGCCTTCATTCGCACCTGGTCCGACGCCGGAGCGGCCGAGCGGCAGAACTACCAGCTCTTTCTCATGGGCCTCTGCGAACTGCTCGACCTCCCCCGGCCCGAGCCCGCCCGGCCCGACGCCCCCGGCGATTACGTCTTCGAACGCTCCGTCTCCATCCAGAACGGCGACGGCTCCACCACCACCGGCCGCATCGACCTCTACCGCCGCGGCGCGTTCGTGCTCGAAACCAAGCAAGGGGTGACAGTCGCCGACGACCCCGTCAAAAACCCCCTCGCCCCCTCCCGTCCCCGCCGCGTCGGCCACGGCGTCCGCGGCTCCAAAGGCTGGGACGAATCCATGATCCGCGCCCGTGCCCAGGCCGAAAACTACGCGAAGCACCTCCCCCCCGGTGAGCAGTGGCCCCCCTTCGTCATCGTCTCCGATGTTGGCTACTCCATCGAGCTGTTTGCCGACTTCTCCCGATCGGGCCGACCGTATCTTGGCTTCCCCGCCCACGGCGAACACCGGATTGTGCTCGACGACCTCCGACGCCCCGAGGTCCGCGACCGCCTCCGCGCCGTCTGGCTCGACCCGACCTCCCTCGACCCCTCCCGCCGCGCCGCCCGCGTCACCCGAGACGTCGCCGCGCGCCTCGCCGAACTCGCCAAACTGCTCGAAGCCGACGGACACGACCCCGAGCCCGTCGCCCACTTCCTCATGCGATGCCTCTTCACCATGTTCGCCGAGGACGTGGGACTGCTCCCCTCCGACGGCTTCCGCCAGATGCTCGTCAAGATCCGCGACGACCGCCGCCTCGACATCCTCCCCGCCAAGCTCCGCGCCCTCTGGGACGAGATGAACCGCGGCGGCTTCTCCGCCGTGCTCGACGACCAGATCCGCCAGTTCAACGGCGGCCTCTTCGCCGAGTCCGACGCCTTGCCCCTCTCGCTTCCCCAGCTCAACGCCCTCATCGACGCCGCCTCGGCCGAGTGGTCCGAGGTCGAGCCGGCCATCTTCGGCACTCTGCTCGAACGCGCCCTCGAACCCCGCGAACGCCACAAGCTCGGCGCCCACTACACCCCCCGCGCCTACGTCGAGCGCCTCGTCCTCCCCACCGTCATCGAGCCCCTCCGCGAGCAATGGGCCGACGCCCAGGCCGAGGCCCTCCAGCTCGACCGTGACGGCAAGCAGGCCGAGGCGATCAAGACCGTCGAGCGCTTCCTGCACCACCTCTGCGGCACCACCGTGCTCGACCCCGCCTGCGGCACCGGCAACTTCCTCTATGTGACGATGGAGCACATGAAGCGCCTGGAGGGGGAAGTCTGGGACGTCCTCCGCGGCCTCGGCCGTCGTCAGGAAGCCCTCGGCCTGGCCGGCGAAACCGTCGGCCCCGGCCAGTTCCTCGGCATCGAGCTGAACCCCCGCGCCGCCGCCATTGCCGACCTTGTGCTCTGGATCGGCTACTTGCAGTGGCACCTCCGCACCTTCGGCGTCGCCACCGTCCCCGAGCCCGTCCTGCTCCGCTTCGACAACATCGAGAACCGCGACGCCGTCCTCGCCTACGACCGCGTCGAGCCCGTCCTCGACCCCGACACCGGCCAGCCCGTCACCCGCTGGGACGGCCACACCACCAAACCCCACCCCGTCACCGGCCAGCCCGTCCCCGACGACTCCGCCCGCGTCCCCGTCCTCCGCTACCTCAACCCCCGCAAGGCCGACTGGCCGAAGGCGGATTACGTCGTCGGCAATCCGCCGTTTATCGGTGCCGGCCCCCTCCGCCAGGCCGTCGGCGACGGCTACGCCGAGGCCCTCCGCAAGACCCACAACGACGTTCCCGAATCCGTCGATTTCGTCGTCTACTGGTGGAACCACGCCGCCCACCTCGCCCGGCAAGGTGCCATTCAACGCTTCGGCTTCATCGCCACCAACAGCTTGCGCCAGACCTTCAACCGCCGCGTGCTGCAAGGTCACATCTTTGCTGAAAGTGATCCGCTCTCGATCACCTATGCAGTACCAGATCACCCGTGGGTCGATACCGCAGATGGTGCTAATGTGCGAATCTCGATGACTGTCGGACAAAGGGGAAGGCATAAAGGTCTACTGGCTCGATCCGTTGACGAACGATTGAGTGGTTCGGAAGAAGTTGATGTTGATCTTGCACGTTCGCAAGGAATGATTCTTTCTGACCTGACAATCGGCGCTGATGTCGCTGGCTCGGAAATGCTTCAATCGAATTTCGGATTGAGCAACACCGGAGTTAAACTGCATGGTGCGGGTTTTATCGTCACTCCTGAGGAAGCTGAGTCGTTGGGGCTTGGCAAAATAGAGGGAATAGAAAATCATATCAAGCAGTATCGGCATGGCAAAGACGTTGCACAATGATCACGTGGTGTCCTGGTAATCGATCTTGATGGGCTCGATAGAGAAGAAGTGCAAAAGCGATTTCCTGAAATCTACAATCATTTGCTTGTTAATGTTAAACCTGAAAGAGATCAGAATAACGAAAAGTATCGTCGTGAGAATTGGTGGTTGTTCGGAAGAAAAAATACAGAGCTTCGTGCAGCTCTAAAAGGGTTGAGACGGTTCATTACTACTCCCGAAACCTCAAAACATCGCTTCTTCGTCTTCCTCGACGGTTCCGTTCTCCCTGACAACATGCTCGTCAACATCGCGCTCGACGACGCTCATTTCCTCGGCGTTCTCTCCAGCCGCATTCATGTCACCTGGGCACTCGCGGCCGGTGGTCGGCTTGGGGTCGGGAATGATCCCCGCTACAACAAGACCCGCTGTTTCGATCCGTTCCCCTTCCCCGACTGCGACGACTCCCTCAAGGCCCGCATCCGCGCCCTGGCCGAATCCCTCGACGCCCACCGCAAGCAGCGTCAGGCCGAGCATCCCGACCTCACCCTCACCGGCATGTACAACGTGCTGGCGACGCTCCGCTCGGGCGCGCCGCTGACGGACAAGGAACGCGACATCCACGAGCGCGGCCTCGTCTCGGTCCTGAAGCAGATTCACGACGAGCTGGACGAGGCCGTCTTCGCCGCCTACGGCTGGCCCGCGACGCTCTCCGACGAGGAGATCCTCGAACACCTCGTCGCCCTGAACCGCGAGCGGGCCGACGAGGAGCGCCGGGGACTCGTCCGCTGGCTCCGCCCCGAGTTCCAGGCCCCCGACCACGCCACCACCCCCGCCGCCGTTCAGGGGGAATTCCCCCCCGACCCGGCCGACCTCGCCGCCACCTCCGCCGCCGCCGTCCCCCCCTCCGCCAAACGCCCCTGGCCCAAAACCCTCGCCGAGCAGGCCCAGGCCCTCCGCTCCCTCCTCGCCTCCCTCCCCGAACCCGCCACCCCCGCCGACCTCGCCCGCCACTTCACCAAGGCCCCCCGCCCCCGCGTCGCTGAACTCCTCGACACCCTCTCCACCCTCGGCCAGGCCCGCCCCCTCCCCGACGGCCGCTTCGCCCCCCCGTAACGTTTCTCGGTCCTCCTGCCCCGGTCGTGGCCAGGAGGCTCCTCCTCAATCAGGTCATCTTGACAGGCTCGCCGGGCTATGGTGCCAACTCATCCTGAGTGCGTTCCAGGAGAGATCGCACGTCGGCGCAGGACGAATCATGCTCAGTCAACGAGCAAAGGCGATCCGTGATTTCATTCTCGACACTGTCCCGAACAATCCCTCTCAAATCGGTCGATTGACCCGGCAACAGTTTGGCCTGACACGCCAGGTCGTGAACCGACACCTGGCCGAGCTTGTCAACCGGGGAGAACTTGAGGAGACCGCCCGTCGGTCCTACAGGCTCAAGGTTCTCTCGCGAAAGGTTGCGTTTTCGCTCTCAGATCATTCCGATGAGGAAGAGACGTGGCGACTGCACATTGCCGACTTATTCCTGGGCTTGCCTGAAAACATTCAGCGCATCTGCTACTACGGCTTCACCGAGATGTACAATAATGCTGTGGATCATTCCACCGGTTCAAAGATCGACGTTGAAGTGATCGTAGAACCGCGCCGAGTCCTTCTCGCCCTTGATGACGATGGGATCGGGATCTTTGAAAAAATTCGTTCGTTTTTGGGATTCGAAGATCACCACCAGGCGATTTTGGAGCTTTCCAAAGGAAAACTGACAACGGATCCCCGTCGTCACACGGGCCAGGGAATCTTCTTCACGTCGCGCATGTTTGACATGTTTGCCTTGCGAGCCAACAATCTAGCCTACATTCACTCGGTCGGGATCACGAATGACTGGATGATTCAGATGGAGCGAAACGAGAAGGGAACCGGTGTGATCATGGAAATTCGCAAGGAATCCGAGCGCACCACCCGAGAGGTTTTCGATCGCTATTCGAGCGACGACGAGAATTACCTTTTCTGCCGGACTCATGTTCCTCTCTCACTTGCAAACTACGGCGGCGATCAACTGGTCTCACGGTCGCAGGCGAAACGGATTCTGGCTCGGTTTGAGCAGTTCGAGGAGGTCTTACTCGACTTCAAAGGCGTTGAGGAGATTGGCCAGGCGTTCGCCGACGAGATTTTCCGCGTCTACCATTTCTCGCACCCCAAGGTGCGAATCATTCCCCTCAATGTTTCACCTTACGTGGATCGGATGATCAGACGAGCGATGGCCGGTCGCGACGAGTCGGCACCATCCGAGTGACGCGGGTGGCCCGGACACCGGCCACGGTGTCTGGGTGCCGCAGGCACACGAGGCGTCGGACTTCGCCCCGCGTTCCGATCACGACTTGGCATCCCTTCCACCTCGTGCGGCTTCGCCGCCCGGACACCGTGGCCGGTGTCCGGGGCACCCCCTGTCTGAACCGTCGCACCGACCCGAGTCGGAACATCAGCCCGGTTTTCCTCTCCCGGGACCTGGAAGGTGTGTCTTCGCGGACTCGACACACCCTACGGGACTCCCCCCCATGCCCGATTCAGTGACTGCCCCTGCCGATTTTCCCGATGATAAGGTCGAGGAACTCGCCTGATCCCTGTCCGTCTCGACTCCATTGAACGCACCCGAGGGAGCCCCGCGCCGGAACCTCTCCCATGCCGCCGCATTCCCTCGGTTCCGTCCTGCCCGCCCGTCCGCGCACGCTCCGCGCCCCTTGTGCATCCTCACCGGCGCGTTCTTCGCCGCCGTCCCACCCCGCATTCCCGAAACGAACCGCCCTCAATCGTCCGAACTCCTTGTCCTGCATCCACTTTTCTCCATGCTCCCTCGGTGCAACAGAGCGCACCGACCGCGCACCCCTCGGCGCACCGATCGCGCACCGCCTGGCCTTCGACGACTCCGCCATCCGTTCCCATCCCTGTTCCCACCGCGATTCATCCGTGGCGTCTCTCCCCACTCCTCCATTCCCGAAACGAACCGCGTCCGATGTTCCGAACTCCTTTCCCTTAAAACACTTCCTTTCCTTTCCTCCTGGCGCCTCCTGGCGCACCGGCCGCGCACCCTTCGGCGCACCGCAGGCGCACCACCCATTCTCGCCCGCTTCCTCGCGCCCTTCCCATCCGTGTTTCATCTGTGTTCCATCCGTGGCTCCGTTCCTCTCTCCTCCATTCCCGAAACGAACCACGCCCGATCGTCGCAACTCGTTTCTCCTGATCGGCTTCCTTCGCACATTCCCGGGCGCACCCGAGCGCACCGCCTGCGCACTAAACCGCGCACCGAGGGGCGCACCCCTGGCGCATCGGGGCCGATCGGTCTGGTATGATGCGGCATTCGAACCGCTCGCCCGGCGAGCCGGCCTCCGCACCCGCACCGCGTCCCGTTCCGACCGAGCAAGGCGATCCCGCGATGGCGACCGACCCCGAGCACTCCCCGGACGACCCCAACCCGAACCCGACCACCCCAACCACCCCCCCCGGCGACCCCGAGGACGGGCCGACCGTCGATTCGGTTGCCCCAGCCCTCGACGGCGAGACCCCGGCCCCGGATCTCCCGCCCGACGACCAGGCGGAGGTCGCGCCTGCTCTCCCCCCCGAGCCCGAGCCCGAACCGACCGGTCCGAAGCGTCGCGTCGTGGTCCTGATCGCCGACAGCGGCCGGCGTCCCGAAGACTCAATCGACGAGGCCGAGGCCCTGATCGTCTGGTCGGCCGTCTCCGCCGCCTGGCACCCGAGCATCCTCGCCCGAGTCGACGAGATTCCGATCATCGAAGATGCCGAGGCCCCCGGCAATCCCTCCCCTGGCGAGGTCCGCCTCATCGCCGGAAAGGGTGTTGCCTACGTCAATTACGGCTACCGCGAGCAGGCGTCCGAGATCGGCGTGCCGGTCCTCGCCATCGAGGCGGGGGAGTCCGACCGCGACGGCCTCGCCCGATTGATCCTCGAAGCCCTCGAACCCGGCGCCGACCTCGGCCCGACCGACGATCCGACCGTCCCCGACTTCTACGCCCTCGGCTCCGCCCGCTGGTGGGTCCGCGACCTGACCATCGGCATGGAGCACGTCGATTGCCTCGACGCCGCCAGCCTCTCCCGAGAAGCCATCGGCGCGGCCAAGAGCTGGCAATCGGGCGACACCACCGGCGCCGTCAACCGCCTGCGGGCCGCCTTCGAGCTGCTCACCGAGTCCCGCGAACGCTTCTACCCGGTCGATTCCTTCGTGGTCGATCTGCACCTGCTCGATGTGGCGTCCCCCGCCGACGCCCTGACCGACCCCCTGGAGGCCCGCACCCCGTTCACGATCCTCGCTCCGGCTCAGGCCGTCGCCGCGATCGCCGAGAAGAACCCGGACGACGTCGCCCGCCTCCGCTCGGCCATCGACGAGGGTTGGGCCGACGTCGTCGGCGGTCCCTTCGCCGAGACGGGCGAGGGGCTCCGGCCGGTCGAAACCATCCTCTGGCAGTTCCGCGAAGGGGCCTCGACCTACCGCACGCACCTCGACGACCGCACCGTCGAGACCCTCGCCGGCCGCCGCTTCGCCCTCTACCCGATGCGCCCTCAGATCGCCAAGCGCTTCGGCTTCCGCTACGCCCTGCATCTTGCCTTCGACGACGGCACCTTCCCCGTCTCCCGAGAGTCGAAACGGCTCTGGGAATCTCCCGAAGGGGCCAACCTCGAATCCCTCACCCGACCTCCGCTCGCCGCCGACCGCAACGCCACCGCCCTGACCCTCGCCTGGGACATGGCCCGCTCGATGCGAGACGACCACGTCGCCACGCTCGGCCTTGTCCACTGGCCGAATCAGGTGGCCGACTGGTTCCGCGACCTCCGGCGATCAGCGACGTATTCCCCGGTCCTCGCCCGCTGGGCGACCATCGGCGACTACTTCCACCTGACCGATCGCCCGTACGAGGTCCTTCGCCCGAAGCTCGATCAGTACGTCACCCCCTACCTGGAACAGGCCGTCTCCCGAGGCGATCCGAGCCCGATCAGCCGTCGTGCCAAACACTTACGGCTCCGTGCTCGGCTCGATCTGGTCGAAAGCCTCCGCGCGTTGGCCGCCTCGCTCGACTTCGTCGGCGCCCCCTTGCCCGACGAGCAGGGGCCGCTCCCGGCCGGGGCCTCCGCCGTCGCCGAGGCCGAACGCCTGCTCGAAACCGGCCAGCTCGACGAGGCCGAGTCCGCCATCGCCGCCCTCGAATCCCAGTGGTCCGCCGAGGCCGCCCGCCGCGTCGTCCCCCCGTCTGCCGACCCCTCCGGGAACGGCTCGGAAGGCTCGGAGCAAGGGGGGGCCCTGATTCTCAACCCCCTCTCGATCCCCCGCCGCGTCTCGGTCGTCCTGCCCGACACGCCCAACCCTCCGCCCAGCGAAGGCCCCGTCCGGGCCTCCCAGTTCACAGCCAAGGGAACCGAGGCGGTCGTTACCCTGGCCGGCTTTGGCTACGCCTGGATCCCTCGCAATTCCAGCGGTTCGGCCCAGCCTGCGGGGGTCTCCGAGACGGTCCACGCCCGAGGCCGGGTCCTCCGCAACGAGATGCTCCGCCTGGAAATCGACGAGGCGACCGGCGGGCTCCGCTCCCTGATGGGAGCCAACGACGACGAGCCCCGCCTCGGCCAGCAGCTTATCATCGCCGGCATCAGCCAAACCGATAAGAAAGGACAGATGCGTCATAGCCGAATGAAGGCCTCGTCGGTCGAGGTCGAGTACGGCGGCCCGGCCCTCGTCCAGGCGGTCTCGACCGGCCAGATCCTTCACCCGATCGAGGACCAGCCGCTCGCCTCCTTCCGCCAGCGCTTCCGCCTCTGGAGCGGTCGGCCGGTCCTGGAGCTGGAGATCGAGCTGTCCGACCTCGACGACGCCTGGCTCGCCTCGATCGCCAACGGCCCCGCCTGGTCCAGGTATCTCGCCTGCCGATGGGCCTGGCCCGACGCCAACGCGACCCTCCGGCGCTCCTCCTTGCTTGGGCTCCAGTCCACCACTGCCGATCGTCCCGAGACGGCCGAGGTCCTCGACATCACCGCTCGCCGCCAGCATACGGCCCTCCTCTTCGGCGGCCTGGCCCACCACCAGCGTCACGGCCAGCGGATGCTCGACACCCTGCTCCTTGCCGGTCGGGAGTCGGAGCGGACCTTCAAACTGGGCATCGCCCTGGACCTGGAGCACCCCTTCCAGGCGGCCCTCGACCTGCTCTCTCCCCCGGCACTCGTGCCAACGACCGGCGGCCCGCCTCGATCCGGCCCGGCCGGCTGGTTCTTCCACCTCGACGCCAAGTCGGTGGCCGTGACCCGGGTTGAGCCTGTCATCCTCGACGGTGGCGAGGGGCGCGGCCTGGCCTTCCACCTGCTCGAAACCGGGGGCCGGTCGGTCCGCTGCAAGCTCCGTCTGTTCCGCGAGCCCGTCTCCGCCCGTCAGACCGACTTCCACGACGAGCGGATCGTCGAGCTGTCCGTCCAGGGAGACGCCGTCCAGCTTGACCTGACCCCCCACGAGCTGGCCCGGGTCGTCGTCACCCTCGGTTGACGTTGACGCAATCCGTCGGAACCCGATGATGGGCACGCGGCCCCAGTCTCGACAATTGACCTGGGCCGCTTGCTCAGATCCCTGGGACTCGGGGCCGTCGTCGCGTCACGGTCGATCGGCCGCGGGCAATCCCGATGTTGGGGGCACCTCTCCCACCCCCATCCTTATCTCGACCGTGGCAAGGAGGCCCGGCGTATGACTCGCGTCCTGATCCTGGCGGCCCTCTCGGTCTGGTGGGTCTTCGGCCCGCCGAGTCTGATTCACGCCGAGTCAACCGAATCAAACCCCCCGGCTGAACAGGCCGCCACGGAGGCACCCCCGCCGACGCCGACTCCCGCTCCGGTTTTACCTGCGTCGTCGAATGCCGCTGAGCAAATTGCCCTGCTTTCCGCCTCCATCGCCGAGGACACGAAGCGGCTGGCCATGCTCCGCACCGAGGTCGAGACCGCCCGGGCCGAGGTCGATCGAGCCAATACCGAGTTCCGGACCCTCGACCAGAAGCACCGAGACCTTACCGAGCAACTGGAGGCGCTCCGCCAGCAGGAGCAGCCTACCGATTCGCTGGCCAAGGAACTCGAAGCCCTAGAGCGATCCCGAGCCTTGGCCGACGAACGTCGAGAGCTGGCGGCCACGGCCCTGAAGACCTTCAACGAGCAGATCGCCACCCTGGAAACAAAGCTCCGCCAGAGCGATCAGGCGCTGAAGCGATTGCTTGGCGAGGAGCCCAAAGAGGCCGCAACCCCGGAAACGCCCGAGTCCTCGGCGGCTCCGGCTGCCTCCGCTCCTCCCGTTGCCGCCGAGGAGCCAGAGCCCAAACCGGCAGAGCCAGGGCCTTCGATTCCAGGGCTTCCCGACCTTGGGAAGATGGCCGGAACCACCGGGACGGAACTCGTCGTCCGACCCACCTTCGGCCCCAACCCAGACGATCCCAAGCTCAAGGAAGCCCGAGAGGCCGCGGAGAACTCAGCCTCCCTGCTCGAGCAGGCCGAGGCCGAGGTTACCAACCTCTCCGAGCGGCTTCGCACCATTGATGAACAAATTCGCAATGAAGAACGTGTGCGCGATACCTCGCGTCGTACGATTGACAACGTAGAGGCCAGCGGGACGGAGTTGGCCCGTGACTATCAGGACAAGTTGTTCGGCGGCGCAGACGGGGGTGAACTCCGAGAGCTGCAAGGACGCATCCGAGAGAACGAGCGACGGCTTCTCCAGGCCCGTGCCGAATCACGCCAGCATAGCGACGAAATCATCCGCCTTCAGGCCGAACGCAGCGAGATTACCTCGCAACTTCAGCTCGCCCGCTGGCGAGCCGAATCGGCCCGCTCACAATTCTCAGAGGCCGAATCAACCCTGAAGCGAATGGAAAATCCATTTTCTCCTGAAAATGTGATTAATTGGTTTTTTCGTCATGGTGTGAATATCATTGCAATTGTTCTTGGTATGCTCATGCTCCGTTGGGGCTGTCGGCTGATCAGCCGACGGATCGTGAGCTTGATGAGCCAGCGCGGCCAGCGCGGTACAACGGCCGAGAAGGAGCATCGGATCTCGACTCTCGTCGGGGTCTTTGACAATGCGGCCTCGGTTGCGGTGGTGGTCGGCGGCATCCTCATGATCTTCCAGGAACTTGGCGTGCCGGTCGGGCCCTTGCTCGGCGGTGCGGCCGTCCTCGGCCTGGCGATCGCCTTTGGCGCGCAGAATTTGATTCGAGACTTCTTTTATGGGTTCGTCATTCTCCTGGAGAATCAGTACAAGCTCAACGACGTGATTCGGATTCAAGGGATTGCCGGTCAGGTCGAAGCGATCACCTTACGGGTGACGGTTTTGCGTGATCTGGAAGGCTGCGTGCATTTCATCCCCAACGGCGAGATCACGAAGGTGACGAACATGACGCACGGCTGGTCTCGTGCGCTGTTCGAGGTCGGCGTGGCGTACAAGGAGAACGTTGATCGGGTGATGGACGTGATCATGCAGGTTGGAAAGGAGTTGCGGCAGGACCCTCAGTTCCGGATGCTGATTCTGGAAGACCCGACCATGCTCGGCGTCGACGCCTTTGCCGACTCGGCCGTGGTCATCAAGTTCTTCATCAAGACGCGTCCCTTGCAGCAGTGGACGGTCAAGCGAGAACTGCTACGTCGACTCAAGAACACGTTTGACGAGTTGGGCATTTCGATTCCCTTCCCGCACCGAACCATTTATCACGTCCACGACGAGGGACATACTCACCTTGCTCACGAACCGCATCTGAGTGGAGGAGAGGAGATCATCGTTGCCGGGCGGGCCATGCCGGACGCTTCGTTAGGTCGATAGAGATCGCCTCGCCACGGTGTGTTCCGGGATGGCACTTTGCGTACAATACGGCTCGGGTAACGGGTCGGCCGATCAGGGTCGACCCGCGTTCCGTTGTTCGCACCGATTGCTCTCAGGGAGTCCGCACCGTGAATCGATCGATCCTAGGGACCATTGCCTCGATGGGACTGCTGCTCGCTGTCGTTCCGGCCTTGCAGGCCCAGGACGCCAAGGCGAAGGAAACACAAACGGTCAAGGCCGGGGGCCTGTCGTTCGAGGTTCCTGCCGACTGGAAGGTCAACCAGCCCCGGAGCCAGATGCGCCTGCTGGAGATTGCCGTGCCGCCGGCCGAGGGTGACAACAAGCCCGGTGAGCTTGTCCTCTTCGCCTTCCCCGGTGGTGCCGGTACCGTGCAGATGAATGTCCAGCGCTGGCAGCAGCAGTTTTACACCGAGGATGGCGGTCATCCCGACATCGAGACCGAGACGATCAAGGCTGGTGATGCCGAGATCACGGTGGTCGAGGCCGCCGGTCGCTACAAGACCCAGATCCCGGCGCCGGTCGATGAGCCGAACTTCCGCCTGATCGGCGGGATCTACCCAACGGCCCGCACTGGCTATTTCTTCAAGCTCGTCGGTCCCGATAAGACCATTCAGGAGGCCGGCCCTGCCTTCCGAGAGATGCTGCAATCAATGAAGATCTCTCGTTAACATCACGTCAGTTGACGTTTCCGCGTTGTGCGCGGGTTTCGGATCGATCCGATTGGGCCTGCCGATCGGATCGATTCCTGCGTTGACCGAGACAGCGAGGGGTGGCGATGGCTGACCAGGGGGAGCTATTCTGAAGATCGACGGTCCCGCGCCCTTGGCAAAGCAAGGGGTGCAGCCTTTCGGAGCGCCCTCCCATGTCGTTCACCACGATCTACTGCGCACGGTGTACCTCCGAGAATCACGCCTCAGCCCGTTTCTGCGAGAGTTGCGGTCTTCCGCTGGGGACGGTCGAGCCTGATGCCGAAGCGGCGCAAGAGGCCCTTGGCCCGTATGAGGTGCCCGACCCGGCCGATCAGGATACCTCTCGGGTGATCCGAGACTTCGCCTCAAGGAGTGGTTATGAGGTCCACCCGGCCGGGCACGGCTACCGGTTGGTTGTGCCCATGCCTCCCGATCGTCGGCAGGCGGTCTACGTCGGTTATGTCGGGTCGGACCGCGATGGGAGGCCGATGATTGCCCTCGTCTCGGTCTGTGGTCCGGCCAACCATCGAGACAGCCCGACCTTGCTGAAGCTCAACGCCGTGACGGTTGAGGGACACTTTGCCATCAAGGTTCTGCGCGGGGAGGAGTACTACGTTGTGATTCGCAACCTCACCCCCGAAATGGCCTATGAGACCGATGCCGCGAGTGTCGTGCAGCACATCGCCGAGCTTGCCGATGGGTTGGAGGACCGACTGACCCGCGGTCGCGACCTCTTCTGAGCCGGAGGTCTCCCGCTCGGTTCGGATCGCGTCGATTCGGTAGATGGCGATCGTCCCGTCGTCGGTCAGGCGATCGGGGACGATTTCGTCGAGAACTCGGAAGTAATCGTCCGGTCCCCACGGGCCATGCTGGAGCGAGGCCGAGACGGCCACAAACCGGGTGCTCGGGGCGAACCGATCGGGCAAGTTGGGCTGAATCGCCCCGGCGTCGATGATATGCCGGGTGCCGATAACGCCGTAATACGCTGGGTCTGTATCTCCGAAGTAATACGTTGTCAGATCGTGATAGATCGGCTCCTCGTGTTGAATCCGGGCGAGCGAGCGAGCCCCTTGTCCCCAGTCGAGGTTCGAGTCCGCCAGAATGTGACGGCCGCCGACCGGTCCCCCGCCCAGAATGTTGAAGTAGGACAGTTCGTACGGGTGAATGCTCGCAACCGCGACCACCTGGCCGATCAGGCCGATGGCTGCCAGTTTGCGCCACGGCCGGGCACTTTCGGCAAGCTTCGAGACCCAGACAATGGCCAGCGGAGCCAGGGGCAAGAGATAGCGGAGCCCGTAATTCCGCTTCGATCCGAGAGCCGTCAGGACAAGCATGGTCACGAGCGTGACGCCGATGACCACCTCGTCGCTGGTCGGTTTTCTCCAGCCGAGGCGAAGCTGTCTGAGGCTGGCCGCCATCCGCCCGCCGGCGAGCAACCAGAAGCCGAGAGGAACCTTCACGCTCATGGCAATCACATAATAATACCACCAGCCTTGCATTCGACGTTCCCCAAGCAGGTAGCTGACTCCTCCGGAGCGCTGGTGGAGCATCTGGATACCCAGGGCGACGTAATCTTGCGGCCATTTCCGCTCGCTGAGCCAGACGAGCCAGGGGTCAACCCTCGGACCGAACCGGCCGTCGAGTGCCGGGTGCGAGGCTCCGACTCGGGCCGAGGGGCTGATGGTGGCGAATCCGGTGATGATCAGGTCGGTGGCGAGGAGGACGATGCCGAAGATCATCATCCCGCCGCCCACTTTCGTCACCAGACGGATCGGCCGGCGATCTCCTAACAATAGGCGATCAGTGACCCAGGCCAGGGCGAGAATTGGTGGGAGGAGGATTGTGGTGAACTTGCAGGAGAAGGCGACCCCAGCGGCGACGGCCGATCCCAGGAACATGCGACGATCACCTGATTCCAGGAATCGCGCGAAGAGCAGGCTTGCCACGATCCAGAACAGGAGCAACGGTAGCTCCATGGTGATGAGGCCGCCGTGGGCGAGCAGATTTGGGCTGAAGGCGAAGATCAGGGCGGCCATTGCGGCGGCGTTCGGACCGTAAACGCGTCTGGCCCAGAACGCGGTGACGAGAAACGCAGCGAGCCAGATCCAGAGGGCTCCGAGTCGGAGGACCGGCAGCAAGGCAGCCTGATGGGTGATCGGGTCGTCGATCCAGTCCCCTCGGCCGATCAGGTCGAGCACCCAGAGGGTGGGGGCTTGCTGGAGCCTGAGGAAGGTCATCGGCGATCCCATCCGGCCGATCGTTTCCAGATCGCCTGTGCGCCACCAATGGGCGGCCAGCTCCAGGTATGCGACCTCGTCGTAGGTGGCCGAGGTTTGTCCGAGGCCATGAATCAAGAGTCCCAGGCCGAGGGCGGCCGCCATCAGGCAGACCCCGATCCAGGCCCAGTTGCGAACGGTCAAACAGTCGTACGGTGGTCTCATCACGTCGGGCATCCTGCCTACGGTGGCTTCCTCACCTCACCACTCGAAGACTCGACTGGATCGTTCCAGATCGCGTAACTCATTGAGGTCCGGGACCAGCGACTGCTCCCCTCGGACCCGACGCAAGACGTGGTCGATCAACAGGGAGGTCGCCGACCCGCCAGGGATCGGCTCTCGGACAAGGTCCTTTCCAAGGGACCACTGCAAGCGTCCTGATCGGTCGATCCAGGCCCGCCCGCGCTCGGTTTCAAGGCGAAGCCTGACTCCTTCCGTGGCTCCCTCGGAGTCGGATGTCCCAGAGACGAGGCTGAGCCGAGCCGTTGCCCCCCCGGAAAAGGCGATCGAAACGACCCGGACTCGACGGTCTGGTCGATCGGATCGGCGGACGAGTCTCGCGTCGCGGGGATTCGCCTGGACGAGGGCCCGGCAGCGGTCGATCAGACCGATGGCGGCATCGGCAAGAGACGAGCGATTGACGTCGGTTGAGGATGCGTTCGATCCGTCGACGAGCCCTTTGACCAGGACCCGACGAGCCGGTCCCAGTTCGGTGGCGAGCAGCTCGCGCAAGCGAAGCATCTCCGGCGCGAAGCGGCCGGTCAACTCGGTCATCACGAGGGGAGGCTGGTTGGTGGAGGTTTGGTTCAATCGGCTCAGCTCGTCGAGCGTTGCGAGGTGGCCGGCGGCGGAAAAGACGGGCTTGCCTCGATCGATCGCGACCCGGAGCGGCCAGGGGCCAAACCACAGAGGATCGAGCAGGAAGACGACCTCGACATCAGGACGTTCGATCAGCAGGGTCAAGCCCTCGACCGCGTCGCATCCGATCCGGTCGGCCTCGGCCTCGGCGCGGTGGGCCACGGCATCGCAGACGGCCACGACCCGAGCCCTTCCTCCGGGACGAACCAGGGCAGACCGGTAGCGTTCGGTCCATTGGCGGCCGAGGCCGATGATTCCGATCCGGACTTCGTTCGTCACGCCCGACTCGCTCAACGCTCCTGCTCCTGTCGTCAACGCGTCCTGGGTGGGCCGATTATTGCCGGGAATGGCTCATTCGCCTAGTCGGACTCGGGACTCGCTCATTCAATCCATGTTGGAAGAATTCGGAGGGAGGCCACGGATCGTATTTGCTGGCCGTCGAAGAATTCCGTAAAATGAGTCTTTGATCCGCCAATCCTTGTTGCCTGGCGAACGTTCAAGGCCTTCGATCCGTATTCTTCTCAAAGAGCACGGGTCTGGAATGCTCGACGATCCGGTGCGGCGAGGATAAACTTCCTGCACGATTCCCCCCTTGATTGGTTCGTGCTCGCCCGCCCCCGCGTTCCCCCCTTTGGTTTGCTCGTTCTGCCGACCATCGCGCGCCCCCCGCCAGGCACCGAGAGCCAGGTGACGAGACTATGGCAACCGTGTCCAAGAAGCCGTCCTCCCCATCGCCGAAGCCCCGAGGCCAGAAGAAGGACGGGTCGGATCGCAGCGATGAAGGCCCGATCCTCCGCGCCTTCAATGCGATTTACCGCTTCCTCGCCTCGTTGAAACTGGCGATTTTCAGCCTTTCCACGCTGGTGATCGTCCTGACGATTGGCATGTTCTACGAGCGAAGCTACGGCAACGCCGCGCTTCAGCAGTATTTTTACCGGACCTGGTGGTTCGGTCTCTTGCTGGCCATGCTCGGGATCAACATTCTGTGCGCAGCCACCATCCGGTTCCCCTGGAAAAAGCGGCAGACGGGATTCGTCGTGACCCATGCGGGTCTGCTCGTGGTGCTGGTCGGGTCGTGGTTCAGTTTCCGGACTGGCGACGAGGGTCAGGTTGCGATGTCCGAGGGAGATTCCTCGACCGCCCTGGTTCGGATCAACGACTATACCCTGCGAGTGCAGTCGGTCGATGAGGCTTCGCAGCGCAGCGTCCAGTCCTTGCTCCGAGATATCTTTACGGAAATTTCGAAGGATCACGAGCACAGCGAAGGAGCCGAGGACGAAGGGTTTCACAACCTGCAAGATCAGATCGCCCGCCTGAGTCGCGATCCGGCTCCGAATCCTGCTGCCCTGCGTGATTTGGCGCGGATGTCGGCCATGCCCGGGTCTTACCGGGAGGATCTGGAAACGCTAGCGTCCCGGATTGAAGGGCAGTCGTACGCCTTCCGGTTCTTCCCCGGCCCGAGACAGTGGGAGGAGGGACGATCCGAAGTCTTGACTCGCCCGGATGATCCGTTCGAGCTGAAGGTCACGTCGTTCCTGCCCTCGGCCATCGGTCAGCGCATTGCCGAGCCCTCAGCGCGGGGAGTGCCAATGATCAAGGCTCGGATGGAAATGACGCCGCCGAATATGCTCAGCCCGATGGATCCCTTCGCCGATCAGTTCGTGATCGACGAGAACCGCTGGATCGCCGCCAACGACCTGTTCAAGCGGACGGTCCAGGCGCTCCCCCCGGCGGCCCGCCTGGTCTTCCAGCATGTCAAGGGAGGGATTGAAGGGCGTGAGGCGGCCAACGACTTCCTGGACGTACCCGAAAACGGCACCGTTGAGAGTGCTCGATTGCACTACGAGGACGATACGGGTCGGACCCAGACCGTCGCGTTCTTCCCGGCCACCGAGAGCTGGGTGTTCCCCGATGGCACCGAGGCCAAGGGGCGAACGGCCACCCTTCCGAACAGCGATCTGAAGGTGACCTATAACCTTTCCGGCTCGCTCAACGACACGAGTATTTTCGACCGACTCCGATCGGCGAGGTTCGATGTCAGACCGAGTGGTCGAGACGCACCCGCGCGGCCAATTACCCTTGGCAGCTTCCTGCTGGCGATCGTCGAGAACACGAAGGACGATCAGATGCCGCTGGCCGAGTTCGCTGTCTCGAAGGGGGACGGGCCCGAGGTGATTCACTGGGCCGTGCCGATCCCGTCGGCCGCCCTTCCTCCGATGAGCTTTGAGGCGACGGAACAGCCGAACCTGTATCAGCCGGCTCCTTCCTTGATTCGAATCGGCTACTACAAGCCGTTACAGTTCGAGGAGGGCATGCAAGGGTTGAAGGGGTCGATCGAGGTGCTCGGCGTCGGTGAGAATCGGCTCTACTATCGGGCCCTCAATGCAGAAGGGATTCAGAATAAAGGTGAGCTGAAGCTCGGCGAGAACGTCGAGACCTTCGGCGGAGAAAACCGAGCGATGCAAGCCTCGCTCGCGGTTGACGAGTTCTATGACTCGGCCATGCCCCGATTTACCTACGTGTACCGGGAACTCCCTGTTTCGCAGGCGGGTCAAGGGGTTCCGGCAGCCCGGGTGAAGATCACCCATCGGGGAGAGAGTGATGACCGCTGGGTCTTGCTCTCGACGACCCCCTCGTTGAAGCCAAACCCGAGTGCTGTCGAGACGTTCAACTTCGACCGGGCTACGTACAACGTTTCCTACGACATGGACCGCGGCGAATTGCCCTTCTCGCTTCGTTTGATCGACTTCCGCCGCCGCTTCGATCCCGGCACCCGGCAGCCGAGTCACTACGAAAGCGATGTCTTGCTCTACGACCAGGAGCAAGGGATCGACGGCGAGCTGGTGACGATCTCGATGAACGAGCCGCTTTCGCACCGCGGTTACACGTTCTACCAGTCGAGCTTCAATCCGCCGACCAATTCGAGCGGTGAATTCGTCTCAATCTTTCAGGTGCGATACGACCCGACCTGGCAGATTATTTACATCGGCTGTCTGATGGTGGTTCTGGGGACGTTCCTTCAGTTCTATATGCGTGCCGGTATCTTCACTGATGGCGGCAAGCGAGAACGGGAACGAGCACTCAGGAAAGGCCAGGATCCGGGGGAGGCTCCCCCCAAGCCTGCTGAAGACGACGACCTGTTATAAGCCAACACCAACGACCTTGAGAGGCCCCGGCCGCGCCCGACCTTTCCCCCCATCCGGGATGCCGCACCATCGCGGCTCCCGGCCCGCCTTCGAGGCGACGGACCCGCTCTCCCCACTCCCCAAAGAAAGGCGACCGGACCCATGAGCATGCTCCGCAGTCCTGCCAGGACCTGGATCGGCCTGGCGATGGCCCTCGCGACGCTGGCCGCCCCGAGCGTGTCGAGGGGTCAGACCGAGGGATCTTCCTCCCCCCAGACCGCACCGGCAGAATCGGCCTATCAGGCGCTTGGGCGCTTGGTTCTGATGCACGAAGGCCGCCGCAAGCCGCTCGACACCGTCGCCCGGCAAGAGGTGAAGGCCGTCACCGGTCGGCAATCATTCGAGCCGATCGGCCCTGACGGAACGACCGGACCCGAGTGGGGACCCGTCGCCGCCCTGTTCAGCTGGTCCAATGCGCCGGACTTCTGGGACGATCAGCGGTTCATCCTGGCCGAGTACCTTCCGTTGCGGCGGATGCTCCTGTCCAGTTCGATCGATTCCGTCCTGCGAGCCGTGGTTGACGATCCCGAGACTTCCGAAGGACTGAAGCAGCGCGTTCAGTCCATCCTGGATCGCAAGGCCACGACCGAAGGGCCGGACGGGATCGCCACGGTCGACGAGCTGAAGTCGATTGCCCGCGATGCTGGGCTGCCTGATGCGCTTCAGGACCCGGTGGAGGCCTTGGCCCATCGCATTGACGGGCACGAGAAATTCCTCTCTCCTCGCGAGCTGGAAGAGGCGACCGTTCCGATCAAGGGTCGTCAGGTCCGCTTTGATCAGTGGTACATTGATATCGCCATGCGGTCGCGGCCTGATCCGAAAACGAATATCCCACCGACGCTGAGCACTCTGGAAAAGAAGGTGGGCGAGGTCTTCAACCGACTGACCCGCTACCAGGCGATCCGAGGCGATCACGGGTCGGGGATGCTCGGCGCCGAGGTCAATGTCGATCGTCTTGTCCCTCGACCGGCCAATGCGAAGTACATTGAATTCCTGGGCCTGGTTCGTGAAAAGTACGACGCGTTTGTCGAAGGCAACAAAGACGAACTCAATCTTCCGTCGATTGATCGTGTTAAGCGAGACATGCGGGACGTGAAGGTCATCACGCTCGAAGCTCCTGGCGGCCAGGAGTTCCGGCTTGACCAGTTCCTTGCCGTGCTGGTTGACGTGCCGGGAGCAGACTTCAATCCGGTTGAACGGGATGCCCTCTCGACGTTGGCCGAGTATTACGGCGACCTCCCGGCCGAGGATCGTAAAGTCCCCGGCACCGATGACGACGCCGATGAACAACTTCAGGCATGGCTCATGGCCGATGCCGACTGGGCCCCAGTGGCCCTGATCCTTGAGAGTGACCTCGGCCAACTGGCCCAGGCCGGCTACGACCGCGATGAACTGAACCGCTTCCGCGAGGCGATTCTCGCCGCAAAGGAAACCGAGGCCGATGAGCCAGGGTCGCTCGCCGCGGAGCAAGCCGAAGCCGTGGTGGCCTCCACCCGTGCTCTCGCCGCCGACCTGAGCACTTATCCGACCGTCGCCGAGGTCGATCGTGAGGTTCACTACAATACGTTTGCACCCTTCTACAAGGCTCCGACGTATTATGGCCTTGGCTTTGCCTTGCTCGGGCTCTGCCTGATGATCGGTACGATCAGTGGTGGAGCGGCTGGCACCATTCGCAAGTCGTTGTACGGTCTGGGGCTCCTCGGCCTGGTGGGTGGCATCGGGCTGGAGATTTACGGCTTTGCGTTACGGATCCTGATCTCGGGTTGGGCTCCGGTGACGAACTTGTACGAGACGGTGATCTGGGTTGCGCTCATCGCCGCGGTGATCGGTCTGGTCCTCGAAGCCATTTACCGGAGAGTCTATCCGGCGGCCGCGGCGGCCGGAGTGGCGATGCTCTGCACGATCATCGCAGCGAATGCTCAGAGCGTCTTGAATCCGAACATCGAGGCTCTGAACCCGATCTTGCGGAGCAACTACTGGCTGACGATCCACGTCATTACCATCGTCTCAAGTTATGCCGCGTTTGCCCTGGCCCTGGGGCTGGGTCTGATCGGAACCTGGTTCTACCTGACCGCTCCTTATCGTCGCGATGTGGGAATGGGTGAACTGTCCCGTCCCTTGATGGCGGTGCCGGTGCTGGCGGGACTCGGAACGGTAGGAATCTATGGGTCGTACAATGGCTGGGCCTCGGCTTCGGAGTCGATGATCTCGCTCTGGGGCCTTGGGATTTCGGGAGCCGACATCCTGTTCTTCGGCGGTTGGGCCCTGGCGGCCGCTGGGATTGCCGTGATGGTGATGGTCCTGAGTGGTCTTCTTGGCGAGGTCATTGCCCGACTTACCTTGCGAAATCAACGTGCTTCGGCCGCTGAAGGAACTACAACGTCAGCTGAGGCAACTGTTGAGGCCGTCTCTAGCGAAGGCGGCGGCACGGCCACGCTTACCCGTCCGAGCATTGCCGCCATCAAGGCCCGCAACGCCGAGATGTACGGCCACGGCGGAGACGACCCCCGCGAGCGGGCCATGCGAGACCGGGCCGAACAGGTCAAGCCAATCTCCAGCTTCGTCTATCGGGCCTTGCAGGTGGGTGTCTTGCTCGTGGCTGCGGGCACGATTCTCGGCGGCGTCTGGGCCGACTACTCGTGGGGTCGCTTCTGGGGCTGGGACCCGAAGGAAGTCTCTGCGCTCATCACGCTGCTCGTCTACCTGATTCCGCTGCACGGCCGGTTCGCCGGCTGGATCGGGAGTTTTGGCATGACGATGGCTGCGGTCCTCTGCTTCAACTCGGTCCTGATGGCCTGGTACGGTGTTAACTTCCTGCTCGGTGTCGGCCTTCATAGCTATGGCTTCGCCGAGGGAGGAAACCAGGGGGCGGTCTTGCTGTCGGCTCTGGTCGTCAGCTCACTGGCCTTCGGAGCCATCTGGCGCCGCTCGCTCGCCAAGCGGGAGATCACGCCGACTGTCGCTGCGTGATGCGTCGGCCTTCACCATGAAAACCTCGAACACGGCCCACAGGTCCCTCGAATTTCGAGCGGGCCGGTGGGCCGTGTCGCTTGAAATTGAAGGAGACTCATCCATTTTGATGATGTCTCCTCGATCCTTCTTCGGAGCTTGCCTGCTGTGCCTGAGTCTCCGACCGCTCCGCTTGTCCTCATCAGTGCGGTGGGCCTTACCCCGAGGCTTTTCCCGCATGCTCCCCGACTGACGACGCTTGCCCGAAGCAGTTGGAGTCGGCCCGTGCAGGACACCGTACCCGCGGTGACCTGCACGGCTCAGGCGACCTTGCTCTCGGGACGCTCGCCTCAGCATCACGGGATCGTCGGGAACGGTTGGCTGTTCCGAGAGACGCAAGAGGTTCGCTTCTGGCAGCAGTCGCGGTCCCTCGTTCAGGCGGAGTTGCTTGAGGAGGTCGCTCGATCTCGGGCCAGAAGTCACGGTCGGCCCTTCCGCGTGGCCAAGCTGTTCTGGTGGTTCAATCAGGGGGCGGATGTCGACATCAGCGTCACTCCCAAGCCGCTCTATGGGGCTGATGGGAGCAAGGTCTTTGGCATCTGGGGATCGCCTCCCGAGTTGCCGGCTCGCCTTGAGGCGAAACTCGGCCCGTTCCCATTTCCGTCCTTCTGGGGACCGATGGCTGGCTTGCCCGCAACCCAGTGGATTGCCCGATGTGCAGCCGAGGTTCTGGCCGCGGAACACCCGGATCTGACCCTCGTTTATCTTCCCCACCTTGACTACGACCCTCAACGGTTCGGTCCCTCGGGCTGCGACATGCCCCGTCTGGTCGGTGAACTGGATGAGGCGGCTGCTCCGTTGCTCGATGCGGCGAATGCGGCCGGAGCCCAGGTCTGGGTCTTCGGCGAGTACGGTCACTGCGATGTGTCCAGGCCGATCCTTCCCAATCGTGTGCTCCGGGAGGCGGGCTTGGTCTCGGTCCGTCCGGGTCCCTTCGGCGATCAGGTCGAGCTGTTCCAGAGTCGGGCCTTCGCGGTTTGCGACCATCAACTCGCACATGTTTATGTGCGCAGAGCCGATGATATTCCTCGCGTTCGCGAGCTGATGGCGGCGCTCCCCGGGGTCGATCATGTTTATGCTGGCGACGACCGGGCCGAGATCGAGCTCGATCATCCTCGGTCGGGGGAGATCGTTGTACTTTCCGAACCGGATGCTTGGTTCGCCTATCCCTTCTGGCTTGATGGGACGCAGGCACCCGACTACGCCCGCACGGTCGATATTCATCGCAAGCCCGGTTACGACCCATGCGAATTGGTTTTTGACCCGAAGCTCACCTTCCCCAAATTCAAGGCAATGCGCCGGTTGGTCCAGAAAAAGCTTGGGTTCCGGACCTTGATGGACCTGATCTCACTCGACCCTTCCCTCGTTAAGGGGAGCCACGGCCGACCGGCTGATCAAGAGGATTCTCGACCGATCCTGATTGGGCAAGGTCCGGAGCCAACCAACACAAACGCCGTGCCGATGACTTCCGTCCGCGACCTGATCATCAACGCGCTCGAACTTGCCGAGTAATCTCGGTTCGATTGGGTGATCATCAGGCCGATACCATCCGGACTCTTACGGTGAAGGCCTCGGCCGGATGCTCAACAATCAACCGTTGAAGCTCGTCTTCTGCAATGCCCTCGCGTCTGAGCGCAGGGAGAAATTCAGTGAACAGAGTGTCGAAGAGACGGAAGGTTCCTCCGTTTGGTTCACCAACATGATACCAGCCGGCGTCGTGGGAGAGGAGAACCCGATTGAGGTGTCCCGCCTCGTTCATGGATCGAACAAGATCGAGATGTCTGTCGATGCTTTGCGGCCCGATGCCATCGAACTCAACCCAGGCACCCCGTTCGGCGGCTTTCGTATGGAAGTGAGTCTCTTGCTCGTTCTGGGCGTGCACCCAGATGAATGCCGAGGGGTTAACCCCTTCCGCTTCGATCACGTCGAGTTCTTCCATTGCCGCGAGCCCATCACCGGTATGGGCGGCGATGGTCAGACCCGTACGGAGGTGAGTGATCGCAGCGGCCCGGACGATCGTACGGCTGATCTCGGGTAACGGACCTCCATCGACCCCGATCTTCAAGAATCCAGGACGGATTCCGGTGCCTTCGATCCCATGCTCCCACTCGGCGGTCCAGCGATCGGCCAGTTCCCTGGCCGACTCGTGCCGAGCGTGTTCGGGCAGGTGTTTCCCCCCGTTGGCGTTGTAATAGCCGGAGTTGGTGAGCAGGTGCATTCCCGTCGCCCTGGCAAGCCTTGCCAGAAGCCCTGGATCACGTGCCAGATAGGCCGGGGTGCATTCGCAGAGGGTGCGGCAGCCGAGGTCGTGGACCTGCTTCAGGAAGGGCTGAGTCCTGGCGAACACGTCATCGGCGTTGTAACGATCGGGAGAGGCGACCTCGGCACCGGCGAAATCGACCAGCAAATGCTCATGAGGGAGGGTCACTCCCATTTCGGTCGGGTTGATCGGACCGAGCACGGTCATGATAATGTTTTGATTACGTGGCAACGCACTGGCCCCCTGAAGAGCGGGGACCAGTGGGATTGCGGTGATCGACCGGAGCAGATCACGTCGATTCATGCTGACTCCGTGATCGACAAATCATGCCATGCCGAAACAGCGATCCATTCGGGCGGCGACATCCTTGAGATAATCAGCGTCGCCACCGCGAAGTTCGGCGGTGGCCCAGCCCTGGTAGCCGATTGAGTGGAGCGCCTCGGTCACGGCGGGCCAATCAACCGAGCCTTCGCCGAGCGGGACATTGAACCCCTTGCCGAGGCCTTCATTCATCATGATGTCCCGGCTGTATTCCTTGACGTCGAGCTTGACAATGCGATCACCCAGAACGCGGACCCACTGTTCGGCCCACCCATAGCGGATGACGTTGCCAATGTCGAAATAAGCGCCGATGCGTTCGCTCTCGAATTCGTCGATGTAGCGAGCGAATTCCAGGGGGCTTAACAAGAAGTTGTTCCAAACGTTTTCAAAGGCGATGGTGATGCCGGTTTCCTCGGCCTTGGGCAGCAAGGAACGAATTTCAGCCTGAGAGCGTTCGTAGGCATCGGCATAGCCAATCGACTCATTGACGACGGCCGGGACGAGCAGGACGGTGGTGCCGCCATACGCCTTGCAATCGTCGATGGCGGTCGTCATGCCGACGACGGTCTTGGCGCGGACCTCGGGATCGGGGTGCGAGAGGGGGCTGGCCCAGTGGGTCGAGCAGACGCAGCCGTGGATGATCAGGCCCGATTCCTCCTTGGCTCGGAGGACCTCGTCAAGTGGCAGGTCGTTCGGGCTATCCATGTCGACGCCGTCAAATCCGCAGGCCTTGATGAGCTTGAAGCGCTCGACGAGAGGCAGGTTCCGAGGGGCCATACCAATCTTGATCGCCTTGCGGAAGGTCGGCTCGGCGTCGTCCTGTGTGGCGAGGGCAGGACGAATGCCGGTGGTCATCGCGGCGGCAAGACCGAGGCCGGAGTTTCGGAGAAACGAGCGTCGGGGAGTCATGGGTGTCGAGCTCCGAGGGGTCGGATGGATCGATCAAAAACGCCACAAACGAGACTTAGTGCCCGAGTTCGGCGAGCCGGGCTTCCAGCAGTTCGACGACCAGTTCCGGGTCGGCCTTGCCCTGCGTTTTCTTCATGACCTGACCGCGAAGCCATCCCTTCACGGCCTCGGGCTTTTTCTTGCCACCGGCAAGGTCTTCGAGGGCCTTCGGGTTGGCGTCAATCGTCTCGGCAACGACGGTGGCCAGGGCGTCTCGATCACCGATCAGGCCATACCCGCCTTCGGCGATGATGGATTCGGCCGGATTGCCGGTGTCGATCATCTTGGAAAGGACTTCGCGACCCTGATTGGTGTTCAGTTCTTTGCGCTTGACTCGATTGATGAGATCGGAGAGGGCTGCGGGGCCGACGTGCAAGTCGTTCAGACTGATCTTCTTCTCTTTGATTGATCGGAGAATGTCCTGCTGGATCCAGTTGCTGGCCAGTTTGGCTTCGCCTGTCTCGCGGGCAACGGCGTCGAAGTAATTTGCAACGTCTTGCCCCTGTTCGACGAGCACGTTGGCGTCATAGGTTGAGAGACCATATTCCGACTCAAAGCGAGAGCGGCGGGCCATCGGAAGCTCGCCGATCTCCTCGCGAAGCCGGGCGATCCAGGCGTCGTCCACCTCGACGGGGACGAGGTCGGGTTCGGGGAAATAGCGGTAGTCAGCAGCGGTTTCCTTCTGACGCTGGGGCTTGGTGATGCCGTCGGGGTCGCTCCAGCCTCGGGTTTCCTTGTGGGCGTCCTTGATGGTGAGGCCGTCGTCCTTCCACTTTTCGAACTGGCGTTCGACCTCGTAGTGTAGGGCTTTTTCGACGGCGCTGAAGCTGTTCATGTTCTTGATTTCGACGATCGGCGTGGCGATCGTGGTGCCGTCGCCGGTACGAATATGAAGATTCACGTTCGCATCGCAGCGGAGGCTCCCTTCTTGCATCTCGCAGTCGGAGACGCCGAGATAACGGAGGGTGAGCCGGAGTTCTTCGAGGCATCCGCGGGCGTCGGCCGGGTCGCGGAGATCGGGTTCGGTGACGATCTCCAGCAGGGGAACACCGGCGCGGTTGAGGTCCACTTCCGACATGCCGCCGGCGGCGTGGATCATCTTGCCCGTGTCCTCCTCCAGGTGGATGCGGGTCAGGCGAACGCTCCCACCACCGCCGCCGTCCTTGCGCTCGGGGATCGGTAACGAGCCGCCGGTGCTAAAGGGCAGATCATACTGGCTGATCTGATAATTCTTCGGCAGATCAGGATAATAGTAATTCTTTCGGTCCCACTTTGTGAACCGGGCGATTTCCGCCCCGAAGGCGAGGGCCGTTTTGAGTGCCAGGTAGAATGCCTTGCCGTTCATGACCGGAAGGGTCCCCGGCAGGCCGAGCGAGACCGGGTCGGTCTGCGTGTTCGGCGGGAGGCCGAATTCGGTGCCGCAGCCGGAGAACATCTTGCTCTCAGTCTGCAATTGCACGTGAATTTCCAGGCCGATGATAATATCGTATTCCATGGTCGTGTGTTCTACATTCATCGGTGCTTAATCCAGCTTCGGCCGTTTGGTGTGCCAGTCGGTAGCACGCTCGAAGGTCCGGGCGGCTCGGAGGAGGGTCTCCTCGGCGAAGGCAGGGGCCTGCAGCTGGATGCCGATGGGGAGGCCGGATTTCGAGAGGCCACCGGGCAGGCTGATGCCGGGAATCCCGGCCAGATTGGCCGAGGTGGTATAGACGTCCATCAGGTACATCGCCAGCGGGTCGCTGACCTTCTCGCCAACCTTGAAGGCGGGAGCCGGGCTGGTGGGGCCAAGGATGACATCGACCTGGCCGAAGGCGCGGTCGAAGTCGTCGCGGATCAGGCGACGGACCTTCAGGGCCTGGACGTAGTACTTGTCGGCGTAACCGGCTGAGAGGACGAAGGTGCCGAGCATGATCCGGCGGGTGACCTCGGGGCCGAACCCCTCGGCTCGGGATGCCATCATCATGCGGATCAGGGCGGGCAATTCGCGTTCGGCGTCGGTCTTCGGCTCGAAGTCCTCGGCGCGGTGGCCGAAGATGGTTCCGTCGTAGCGGGCGAGGTTGCTCGACGCCTCGGCCGGGGCGACGATGTAATAGGCAGGGATCGCCTGGCCGGTGTTTGGCAGGGAGATCTCGGAAATGGTCGCTCCCTCGGCCTCGAAAACGCGCGCGGCCTCCCGGACGGCGGCCTCGACTTCCGGGTCGAGCCCCTCGCCGAAGAACTCTCGGGCGATGCCGATGCGTAGTGGGCGATCGGGCTTTGCTTCGAGGGCCGCGAGATAGTCGGGCACGGCGCGGTCGACGCTGGTGGCGTCCATCGGGTCCGATCCGGCAATGACCGAAAGCACCCGGGCCACGTCGGCGACCTCGTGGCCGAGCGGTCCGATCTGGTCAAGCGAGCTGGCGAAGGCGACCAATCCGTACCTGCTGACGCGTCCGTAGGTCGGCTTCAGGCCGACGACGCCGCAGAGGCTCGCCGGTTGGCGGATGGAGCCGCCGGTGTCGCTCCCCAGCGCGGTCGGGGCGAACGAGGCTGCCACGGCCGAGGCGGCGCCACCGGACGACCCGCCGGGGGAGCGTTCGGGATCCCAGGGGTTCCGGGCCGGCCCGTAGGCGCTCGTCTCATTCGACGAGCCCATCGCAAACTCGTCCATGTTGAGCCGACCGAGGAGGATGGCATCAGCGGCTCTCAGGCGCTGGATGACGGTGGCATCGAACGGGGGGCGGTACGAGGCAAGCATCCGGCTGCAGCAGGTGGTCAGCTCGCCCCGGCGGCAGATGTTGTCCTTGATCGCGATCGGGACGCCGGCCAGGGGGCCAAGCGGCTCGCCGCGGCGGCGGCGGTCATCGATCGATCGGGCCTGGTCCAGGCCAGGGTCCGGATCGAAGTCGAGCAAGGCGTTGAGCCGACCGTTGTGGGCCTCGATCCGTTGGATCAAGGCTCCCACGGCTTCCTCACTCGAGAAGTTGCCCGAGTGATAGCCGTCCAGCAAGCCGGAGAGAGTGGCGCCCAGCGGGTCCATGAACAAGGTGATCCTGTCTCAATAGAAAAGATGAAGCGATCGCGCGGATGGGCGAAGCGGTCAGTCGACGTCGAGGCGATCGGACCGTTACTGAAGGACGGCGGGGACGAGGAACGCCTCGTGATTCCGCTTCGGGGCGTTGCAGAGGGCTTCGTCCCGGGGCAGCGATTCAGTGCGACGGTCGTCCCGGAACATGTTGCGGACCTCAACGCCGTGGGCCAGCGGTTCGACGCCGGAGACGTCGACTTGCTGGAGCTGCTCGACGTAGTGGACGATCTCGTTGATTTGTTCGGTATAGGTTGCCAGTTCGTCCGGATCGAGGCGAAGGCGGGCCAGCAGGGCGACCTTGGCGACATCCTCGGGGCTGAGGTTCATGGGAGAGGCTCCCGCGCGGGCAAGGGCGTGAGGAATCAATCGGGTGCGTTTGAGTTCCGACGGATGGAATGCGGTCACTATACGGGACGACCACGGGCCGCTCAAGGTTCACGGCCGATTGCCGACCGTGTCGACTCGGTTTGACCCCTTGAGCGGGCGCCGCTAGCATCATTCGGAGTGCAAGTACGCGACGATAGTGGGGCCAAGCGTTCAGATCGTCGATCGGCGAGTGACCCTCCTGACCGTTATTGAGGCGAACGATGCAAGGTCCGGTAGCGATCATCCTGGCAGCCGGTCAAGGGAAGCGGATGCGATCCGAGCGTGCCAAGGTGCTGCACGAGGTTTGCGGACAGCCGATGATCCGCTATGTCGTCGAGGCCGCTCGGGGGGCCGGGGCACGATCGGTCATCGTGGTCGTGGGTTTTGGGGCGGATCAGGTGCGGGCCGCCCTGGCCGACGAGCCCGACGTCTTCTTTGCCGTTCAGGAGCGACAGCTTGGGACCGGAGACGCCGTCCTGGCCTGCCGCCCCCTACTCGAAGACTATTCTGGTCCGGCCCTGGTCTTGGTGGGTGATGAACCCTTGCTGAGGGCCGAACCGCTCGGCAACCTACTCGATCGCCAGCGAGCCGATCGGCTTGACTGCTTGATGGGAACCGCGGTGTTACCTGATCCAACCGGGTTTGGGCGGATTCTCCGTGATTCTGCTGGCCGGTTCTTGCGGATCGTCGAACAACGCGACTGCACCCCCGAGGAAGCAGCGATCGAGGAGATCAACCCCAGTTGCTACGTCTTTGAGCTGCCCTCGCTCTGGGACGCCCTCGATCAGCTCGATACGACCAATGCCCAGGGGGAATATTACCTGACGGACGCTCCGGAACTGTTGATCCAGATGGGCCGATCGGTGGCCGCCTTGCCCGTGCTCGATGCCGAGGACGTACTGGGGGTGAATACGCGGCAACACCTGGCCGAGGCGCACGTGGTGATGCAGCGACGGATTCAATCGCGATTGATGGACGACGGGGTGAGTATCGTCGATCCTCGGACGACCTTGATTGACGGTCGTGCCGTGATTGGGCCGGATACGACCATCTTTCCCTTCACCGTGATTTCCGGATCGGTTCAAGTGGGCCGCGATTGTCGGATCGGTCCGTTTGCCCATCTTCGGGACGGTACGATTTTGCACGATGGTTCGGAGGTCGGAGCGTTCGTCGAGGTGAATCGCTCGACGTTCGAGGCTGGGGCACGAGCCCGGCATCTCGCGTATCTCGGCGATACGATCGTTGGGCCTGGGGCCAATATCGGTGCCGGGGTCATCACGGCCAACTTCGACGGAAAGACCAAGGCTCGGACAGAGATCCAGGAGGGGGCCTTCATTGGCTCCGGGGCCGTTCTGGTGGCTCCGGTGACGATTGGACCTGAGGCAACCGTCGGTGCCGGCGCGGTCGTGACGAAGGGCAAGGATGTCGCCGCGGGGCAGACGGTTGTCGGAGTGCCGGCCCGACCACTTCGAGAGTCCGTTGTCCCAGAGTCCGACGGGTTCGATCATCGGGAAACTCGGCGTTGATCTGGGCAGGCTTCGGTGTGTCCTGGACGTGTTGATTCTCCTGCTGGCACAGAGGTTGCTCACTCGATTCGCGTGTTCGCCCAAACTCCGAACCGGGAGAGTCAGTGATGGCAGCCGAGACCGAGAAACGAGACGATCTCCAGAAGCTTGAAGACCTGATCACGGAACTCGGGGTCGCGATGCTTGCGACCATCGAACCAGATGGATCACTCCGAAGTCGGCCCATGCACACGCATCTCGACGGGCCATTCGAGGGGTCGCTTTGGTTTTTTACAAGAGACCATGCTCCCAAGGTCTTCGAAATTGATCGTGATCGTCATGTGAATCTAAGCTATTCCTGTACAAAATCGCAAAAATATGTGTCTTTGTCTGGCACGGCCCGGTTGGTTCACGATCGTGATCGGGCCGAGCGGATGTGGTCGCCGCTGTACAAAGCCTGGTTTCCGCAGGGTTTGGACGATCCCGAGCTTGCCTTGATTCGCGTTGAGGTGGAGAAAGGAGAGTACTGGGATCCCGCTCCGGGAGCGATCGTCCATGCCGTTGGCTATCTGAAGGCCGCAATGACCGGCAAACCGCACACGCCCGCCGGACATGAAAAGGTTCAGATTTGACGGTCATCAGGTTGGAGGCGTGAGCGAGACATACAAACTGGCTCGCTCGCGTATTCGATTCAGTCCGATCGGCGTTCGGCCCGGAGCACCCTGGGATGTCCTGCGCCGTCGCGGACGGTGGGAGCGACCTGAAGTTCGGCTCGCGATTCGAGCAAGGCCCGCACAGGGGCTTCCTGATCCGAGCCGATCTCCAGCAGCAGGTGGCCGCCCGGCTTGAGCAGCGGAACCGCCTGCTCGATCAATCGAGTGACGATCCGAAGGCCTTCGGCTCCGCCGTCGAGCGCGAGATGCGGCTCGAAGTCGCGGACGCCCGGCTCAAGGGTCGGAATCACGTCGGTTGCGATGTACGGCGGGTTCGAGACGATGGCGTCGAATGGCCCTTGATCGGCGACCGGATCGAGTAAATCCCCTGTGACGAAGGTGACCCGATTGGCCAGGTTCAGGCGCTCGGTGTTTGACTTGGCGATCGAGAGCGCCTCGGGGCTGAGGTCAATGGCGATGACCTGGGCGTCGGTTTGCTGATGAGCGATTGCCAGGGCAATCGCCCCGGAGCCGGTTCCCACATCGACCACCCGGGGTGTGGTCGTGCCCTTCAAGGCGTCGAGGGCCTCAACCACCAGGAATTCCGTGTCGGGCCTCGGAATCAAGACTGCTGGCGAGACCGTCAGCGACAGCGAGAAAAACTCCTTGCGACCGACGAGGTAAGCCACTGGGGCACCCTCGGCACGCTTGCGGATCAGGTCGCGGTAGGAGGCCCGATCGGCCGATCCGACCTCGACATCCCACTGGGTGTAGAGTTTGACCCGGTCGGTCTGAAGCACCTGGGCCAGCAAGACTTCGGCATCGAGACGGGGACTTTCCGACCCCTTGTCGCGCAGGAATCCCTGCGTCCAGGTGAGCAATCGGCCGATGGTCCAGGGCTCATCGCGTTCGGCCACGGGTTCAAAGCTCCCCGAGTTGCTCGTGTCGGTCGTGATCGATCAGGGCGGTCGTCAAGGAGTCGAGATCGCCGAGGATGATGCGGTCGAGGCTGTAGAGCGTCAGGTTGATCCGGTGATCGGTGACGCGGTTCTGCGGAAAGTTGTAGGTCCGGATGCGTTGAGAACGATCACCGGAGCCAATCAGGGACCGACGCTGCTCGGCACGTTCGGCATTGGCGCTCTCCTGCATCTGGTCGAACAGCCGAGAGCGGAGCAATCGCAGTGCCTTCGCCCGATTTTTATGCTGGCTGCGTTCGTCTCGGCAAACGACGACGATGCCGCTGGGCGTATGAGTCAGACGGACGGCGCTCTCGGTCTTGTTCTGGTGCTGGCCACCGGGGCCTCCGGCACGCATGACGTCGACTTCAAGGTCCTCAGGTCGGATCTCGATCTCGACTTCCTCCGGCTCGGTCAGAACGGCGACGGTCGCGGCTGAAGTGTGGATGCGCCCTTGTGTTTCGGTCGCGGGGACGCGCTGCACGCGGTGGCCACCGCTTTCGAACTGGAGGTGGCGGTAAGCCCCGTCGCCGTTGATCGCGAAGCTGACTTCCTTGGCACCGCCCAACTCGGTCGGGTTCAGCTCCAGAAGTTCGAACGACCAGCCCTTCGACTCACAGTAGCGGCGGTACATTTCCAGAAGGTCGCGGGCGAACAGGGCGGCCTCATCGCCGCCGGTCCCGGCCCGGATCTCCATGATGAGCCCCGAGCGATCAGAGCCGGCCACGCGGTCGTAGATCAGGTCGCGGAGCGTCTCGGCAAGGTCGTCACGCTGGGCGCGGAGCGATTCCAGTTCCGCCTCGGCGTAGGCACGCATCTCGTGATCGGATTCGTCGAGGGCCAGTGCCTCGGCCTCGGCGATGAGCTGACCCAGTTCCAGGTAGCGGCCGTAAGGGACAGCGGCCTTGGCCAGGGTGCCCCGTTCCTTGGCGAGCGCCGCAACTCGAGCCGGGTCCGACGCGACGTCTGGATCGAGCAGCGCCTGGTCGACCTCTCGGAATCGTCGATAATCGGCCTGGAGTTTCTCAAACACAGCGACAGTAGCCGATCGGAAGGACTGAGAAAACGCAAGCCCGTCGGGAAACGATCAACGGCCCGCCGTCGCGACCTTCGAGCCTGGCACCAGGGGTGCCGGTTGAAAGGCCGATCGGGGCAGGCCGCTGGTCAGCAATCACTCGGGACTAGCTGTCTGAAGCTTCGGTGGTCGCGTCGGCTTCGCCGCCCTTGCGGCCCTTGCCGTAGCGTCCCTGGAACTTACGGTTGAACTTGTCGACCCGGCCGGCGGCGTCGACGAACTTCGTCTTGCCGGTGTAGAACGGGTGCGA
This sequence comes from Tautonia rosea, assembly GCF_012958305.1. Classification (NCBI taxonomy): domain Bacteria; kingdom Pseudomonadati; phylum Planctomycetota; class Planctomycetia; order Isosphaerales; family Isosphaeraceae; genus Tautonia; species Tautonia rosea. The sequence continues at coordinate 390,827 of NZ_JABBYO010000003.1, forward strand.
GGCGCTGGAAACGTCGACGACGACCAAGGGGTACTCGACCCCGTCGATGGTCTTCTTCTGGTTGGTCTTGATCGTCGAGCGGGTGATGATTTCGAAATCGCTCGACGCGTCGTGGAAGACGACCGGGCGATAGTTGGGGTGAATGCCTTCTTTCATCGGGCGTGGGTCCGGCCGGGAGACAGGCGAACGACGGCCCCCCGCACACCGGGCACGAGGGCCGATTCGTGGTCAATAGAACGCTATCGTATCGACAGAGGGCTGGGTTGGGGAAGGGGTTTTGTTCTTCGATCCCCGAACCCAGCCGCACTGGGGGTGCTCCGAGTCATTCACTCGCGAGCAGTTCGGCAACCTTGGCCTCGACTTCGTCGTAGGTGAACTGATTGTCCGGGTCGTCGTAGGTGAAGCGAGCGACCTCGTTCCCCTCGCCATCGTAAAGGAAGACCGCCGGAATGGTCGTGACGTTGAAGGCCTCGAACGACTCGAACAGCAGTTGCCCGTGACGAAGGTTCTCAATCTTCGAGACGTCCATCGCGGAGAGGAAGCGCTTCGCTTCCTTGATCTGAGCCTCGTCGATGTCGTCCACCTCGGTGCCGGCGTCGAAGGACAGGGCGATCACCTTCAGCCCCTTGTCTTCGAAGGAGTCGGCCATCTCCAGGACGTGCGGGAAGTTCTCCTTACAAGGGTCGCACCAGCTCGCCCAGCAATCGACGAGGGTCAACGGCGCATCGCTCTCGGCGATATAGGCTTTCAGTTCCTCGTAGGTGACAGGCTTGAGTTCGAGATTGGCAGTGTCCGAGGGCTCGGGTTCAGCAGGCTCCGCCGTCGGTTCGGGCTCGGGGGCCGATATCGTTTCTGGTTCGGCGGGAGTGGGCGGGGGCAAGTCGTCCAGTTCGAGTGGTGACTCGGCAACCGGCTCGGTGCTCTCGGTCGGCTCGGGGGACGTCTCGCCCGAGATCTCGGGGCTGATGACCTCGTCGGGGGTCGGCTCGATCGGGTCGCCGGCCGGTTCCGAGCAGCCGAGCAGGCCGACCGCGGCAGAGAAGGTTGCCAGGGTCAGCCAGGTGGTGAGTGGTCGGGCGGGTTGGATCATGAATCGGTCCTCCGGAAGGTGGGCGCGGGGTCGGAGTGGCAGAAGGATGGGCTTCGGCAGGAGGTTGAGCGGGCCATCGGCCCGAGGCCGAGCCCGGCTGGAAACGAACGCCGCCCGCAGCCGGGGGATGGTCCGACGACGGGCGGCGGGATTCGATCAGTTCGGTCAACACGACGGATCACCCGAGGCGATCCGAGTGCGACCGGTCAGTTTCACGGCTCACTTGCGCTTGTAGACGACGCCGCAGCCGATAGCAGGAGTTTCCTTCACTTCGACCTCTTCACCGGCGAGCAGGGCATCGACGGCGTTGGCGACGAAGTTGGTTTCGCCCGCTTCGACCTTCAGCGGGTTGCGGTACATGGCACCCATGTAGCGGATGGTGCGGTCCTTGTCGAGGACGAAGAACTCAGGGGTCTTGGTCGAGCCGTACTTGCGGCCGATTTCCTGGCTCTCATCGTAGCCGTAGGTGTAGAGCGAGTTCTTTTCCTTGACCCACTCCTTGATCTGCGGCAGTTTGTCCTGCGGGTGGTCGTTGACGCTCACGCCGATCAGCTTGACGCTCTTGCCCTGATAGTTGTCAACGAAGTCGTTGAGGTGGTCTTCGATCGCGACCACGTAAGGGCAGTGGTTGCCGAGGAAGACGAGGACAACAACCTCTTCCTCAACGTCGCTCAGGGAGATGGAAGTGTCCTGGCCCTTGTAGGTGGCCGGGATGCCGGAGAAATCGGGGGCCTTCTGCCCGATGTCGACGGTCTTGTTGTACTCACCGGCCACGGCAGGGACGGCCAGAGCCAGGGCAACGAGTCCGGAGACAAACATACGCATCGGTGCAAGCTCCTCTGGGTGATTCAGAAACGAAGAAGGATCGGGTCGAGTGCTCATCGGGGGTAAAGGTGAAACGACCCTGATCCCATTGACGTATTGAGGTACGACACCTGATCATCCAATCAGGACCAGTCCATCCCTCAGGGGTCCCGTTGGTTCCGCTCCATCAGACGCGGCCTTCGATCAACGAGGCCGCCGGGAGTTTCGCTCAGTGAAAGTGAGGCGTCGATTCAGATGGAACCGGCCTCAGTTTTTCGATTGTGTTCGCATGGTCGATGAACTTTCCGCGAGACATCGGTCAGCCTAGCTCTGTCAGGTCGTCGCGTCAATCGACTGCCTCGTTTAGGTTCCCGACCACGGACCTTGCTACGTCTTACGATTGCCGAATGTTCGGTTGTTGGGATTTTTTTTTCGAGAGGTCGATTCCCGCAATCACGGACCCAGGTGTCGAGGCAGCCGGACCGTGAAGGTGCTGCCGGTGCCGACGATGCTTTCGACGCTGACCTCTCCCCCGAGCGACTGGACCAGATGTTTGACGATCGCCAGCCCCAGGCCCGTACCTCCCTGGGCTCGGCTCCGAGCCCGATCCACTCGGTAAAACCGCTCGAAGATTCGGGGGATGTCGTCTCGGGGAATCCCGGAGCCGCTGTCGGTTACGGAAAGCGTTACCCGTTGCTCGTTTGTCCAGGTCGAGACCCGAATCGACCCTCCCTCGGGTGTGTATTTGATCGCATTATCGATCAGGTTGTCGAGAACCTGTCGGACCGCTTCCTCGGCCGCCCGAACGCAAATCGAAGGGTCGAGTTCATCCAGTTCCGCGATAAGCGACAGTCCGCTTGCCCTTGCCCTCGCTTCGTGCGATTCGATGCACTCTCGAACGATTGGACCGAGTGCCATCGGCTCGAACTGAAAGGGTTGCTGCCCCGACTCCAGGCGGGCCAGTCGGAGCATGTCCTGCACCAGATTGTCGAGCCGATCAACCTGTTCGTTGATCTGATTGAGGAGCGTGACGTTGACCGACGCATCATGAAGGCCCCAATCGAGCAAGGTTTCTGTGTTGACCTTGATCGCCGCCAGAGGGGTTTTCAACTCATGCGAGGCGTTGGCGACAAAGTCTTGCCGCATCCGTTCCAATCGCCTCAGATCGGTCACGTCGTGCAGCACGAAGACGGCCCCCGACGGAGGGGAGCCGGGCAGGGGGGTTCCATGCACCGAGACGATGCGCTCCTGATCGCTAGCCAGAGGGTTCCGACCGGCCAGGGAAAGCTCAGCCCGGTATGCTGACCGACTGGCCAGGGTGGTCTCGACCGCCATCTGGATCTGAGGGCTTCGGACGAGCTCGGCCACGAGGCGACCGTCCGAATCGTCGGCGATCTGAAACATCCGCTGAGCGGTTGGGTTGGCAAACAGGAGCCGTTGCCTTGCGTCGACTGCCAGCACGCCTTCACTCATCGCGCTCAGCATCGCGTCGAGCTTTCGCCGATCATCTTCCAGATTGGCAATCCGGCGCGTGAGCTCGACCCCCGCTCGGTTGAACTGCTCGGCCAGCCTCTCCGAGGCTCCCGCCACCTGGGCTCTCACACGACTCATGGGCTGATCGTTGACCAGGGCTTCGACGGCTTTGGTCATCTGCTCCAGCGCCTTTCGGCTCTGAAACCAGAGAAAAAACACCAGGGAGGCCACTCCCCCCAGTACGATCAGCCCCATCACCGAGCTTTGAACCGACAAGGACTCGGGCATTGCGACAGAATTTCCTCGGGTTTCGATGTCGTTCGAGTGGACCAGGAGTGCGGTTGGTCCGAGCTTTGCACCAGAGAGTATCATCACGGGCCTGAGTCGTCGACGCAGCGGAAGCCAACCCAGGGTTCGACGATTCCCGCTCGGACAGCTCGTGTTCCATTTCGATTAGTGTTCCAGCAGCCAGGTTCTTGGGAGAGAACATCGTGACTCACTGCCGACTGAGGAACCCTCTCATGAACATTCCGATTGGTTCTTGCTCGTGGTCTCAGCTTCTGATCCCGAGCGTGTTGGGCCTGGGCTTCATCGTGACACTGGTTCCGGATGTGAAGGCTCAGCAGAACGATCCGCTTGCCGACGAGATCCGATCAGCCGAACTCGATCGCGAGGCCGCCCTACGTGAACTGGAAGCACGACGGGCGGAATACCTTGAGGCACTCCGCCGGGCCGAGGAACTCGATCGTCGCCGGTCCTCGCGACCTCCGTACGTCAACCCGTACACCCAGTATGGGGTGAACCCGTTTGCCCTTTCCGAGGCCTACCGGGCTCAGGCGTACCAGGACGCCACGCGATCGTATCTCCCTCGACCGCCAGCTCCGATCGTGGGGGGTGTGCCGATCGCTCCCGGTGTCACTCCGTACGGTCCGCTTCCGCTGACTCCTGTTGCACCTTATGGCTACGGCTACCGACCCCTCGGAGGAATTGATATCCCGTTTGGATTCGGTCTGGGAGGGCTCTCGATTCGTTGGTGATTGAGGCGAAGACTTGGAGATAATCTTGCCCCGATCGTTCGGGGAGAACTTCCGATTCCCAGGGACCGCATCCTCAGGAGAATCGGCGATGGTCGCACCATTGCTCGTGGTTGATCCACAACCGCTCCTGGCCCCGAGCAGGGGCCTGCGCCTATCATAAGGAGAGACCGGGCAAATCTGTTAGCCCGAACGAGGTCGAGACACGGGAGCCAGGCGCTCGATGGGCGACGCATTCTCGAAGGTGGAAGACGCGATCCAGGCCATTGCCGAGGGCCGGGCCGTCATCGTGGTGGATGCCGAAGACCGGGAAAATGAAGGAGACTTTGTCGCCGCGGCTGAGACCATCACGCCGGAACTCGTCGAATTCATGATCACCGAGGGACGCGGATTGCTCTGCGTCTCGATCATGCCCGAACTGGCTGAGCGCCTGAACCTGCATGCTGTTGTTGAGCTGAACACCGCCCCGCACAAGACCCCGTTCTTGATTCAGGTCGATCACAAAACCTGCCACACCGGCATCACCGCGGCCGAGCGTGCCCTGACGATCCGAGCGATGGTCGATCCGAACTCGAAGGCGTCGGATTTCACCCGTCCCGGTCACGTCTTGCCCTTGCTCTCAAAAGAAGGGGGCGTGCTACGACGCGCGGGCCATACCGAGGCAACCGTCGATCTCGCCCGATTGGCGGGCCTCGCTCCGGCCGGAGTCTTGATCGAGATTCTCGACGGCACCGGGCGCGCGAGTCGTGCAAAGCTGCACGAGATCGCCCAGCGATTCAACCTCCCGATCGTCTCGATCGAGGAGCTGATCCGCTACCGACGCCGGCTCGAAAAGCTTGTTCATCGCGAGACCGAGGCCGCCTTGCCGACGAAGTACGGCGAGGCTCGGGTGATCGGCTACAGTGTCGATCACGAGCCGGGCAACAATCCGATTGCCATTGCGTTTGGGGACCTCAAGAGCGTCCCCGCTCCTCTGGTCCGTTTGCATTCGTCCTGCTTCACCGGTGACTTGCTCGCGTCGCTGCGGTGCGATTGCGGCGATCAATTGCACATGGCCTTGCAGCAGATCTCGACGGAAGGGGCCGGTGCCCTGATTTACTTGCCCCAGGAAGGTCGAGGAATCGGTCTGATTCAGAAGATCAAGGCGTACGCCCTTCAGGATCAAGGGCTCGACACCGTCGACGCCAATCTCGCCCTTGGTTTCCGCGCTGACATGAGAGACTACGGCATTGGTCTGCAGATTCTTCAGGATCTCGGCCTGAGGAAGGTTCGATTGCTGACGAACAACCCGAAGAAAGTGGATGCGTTCGTCATCAGCGGTTACGACCTCCAGGTTGTCGACCAGGTGCCGATCATCGCTCCGGATGAGGAGGCTCGACGGCGCTATCTCGATGCCAAACGCGATCGCATGGGGCACTTGCTTCCTCAGCTTGCCGACGGCTCGTCAAATGCCGGCCCGCGTGCGGACTGATCGATCGAGCGAAGCTCCTTGATTCCCAACCGATGCGCCCTGGCAGGGGGGACCTCGGGGTGGTTACGATCGTTCCGAAGACATAAGGTCCGGCTCAAAGGAGTCCGAGCCGAGCCGATCGAACCGATTCGGAAGGGAGTCTCCTGTGTTTCGACCCCCCTTGGTGAGCGTGACGGCTTTCTTGCTGACCATGGTTTCGGGATTGTCCCCCGTGGATGCCTTGCCTCAGGAGCAGAACTTCGACCCTGGCCACTCGCTGCTTCGTCGGGTGGCCGAAGCCTACGCTCGACTGCCGGGTTACGCCGATGAAGGGACGATGACCCTTTCCTTCGCGCTTTCGGGAGAGGAAACTTCGCAAACACTTGAGAAACCGTTTGCCTTCGCGCGCCCGAATCGTCTGGCGGTGGCTCAGGAACCGGCGGCGTTCTACCTCGACGGGCAACAGCAACTTTCGGCTCTGGCCGGCCTCTATCTGCGTTCCGAGGCCCCCGACGTCTTGACTCCCTCAGTTCTCGCCCGTGATCCGGCCGCTGCCTACATTTTCGGCGGCATCACGGGGATTCCGTCGATGACCCTCTTCCGCCTGCTTGCCTCCGAGGACCCGTATGAGGCGATTCTGCAGGGGGTCGAACGCCTGGAACGTGAGCCGGAACGCTCGGTCGATGGGGTCGAGTGTCGATCGTTGAAGATTGTCCCTCAGGCCGGGCCGGTGGTCCGGTTTTTGATTGACCCGCAGAGCTATCTGCTGCGTCGGATCGAGGTGGTACCCGCTCCCAAGGAACTCCCCGAAACTATGGTGGTTAAGGAAATCTCCTGGTCGCCGGGAACGATCTCGACCGAGGTCCCGCCCGCCGATCGGTTCGTCTACACCCCACCTGAAGACGCCCGCCGCGTTGAAAGCATTGCCGCCCTGATGGCCGGACCTGACGGGACCGAGCCCGGCGCCGGCCTCAAGGGCAAACCGGCCCCGCAGTTTTCCCTCAAGCTCCTCGCCGCCGACGGCACGATCGAATCAAGCTCACGCGAGGAACTGGCAGGAAAGGTCGTGGTGATTGACGTCTGGACCACCTGGTTCGACCCATGCGTCGCCGAGCTTCAGGCCCTGTCCACCTTGATCGATCGCTTCGAGGATCACCCCTCGGCCGATCGCCTGCGAGTGATCTCCCTGAGCATGGACACGCCGGCCCCCGACGAAGACGACACCGAGGACGTCGAGGAACCGGCTGACGATGAAAAAATTGCCGAGATCCGAACGCTCGTCGAGCGATTCCTGGAGGCCAAGGACTTCCGCCTCGACCGCCCTCCAATGGCCCGCGTTGCGATTGATCCGACCGGGGAAACCGCCCAGGCGCTGGGAATCGAGGCCATTCCCATGCTCCTCGTGATGGATTCGCAAGGGGTTGTCCGAGAAGTCCTTGTGGCTTCACCGCCCCAGGCTGTGCTCGATCTGGCCCCAACGATTGATGCCTTGCTCGACGCCGATCGTTCTGATGCCTCGAAGCCATCCGGCGATTGACGCCTTCAATCGTGACTCCATGCCCCGACAGGCAACGCCTTGCAGGGCTCGGGCTCGGGGATCTCGATTCTACCTTCGCTCGATCGGGTGTCGGGCTTGTGTCGCACTGGTTCTTGGAGACTCCGACGTGATCGCGACCCTTACCGCCATCTGGCTCTGCGTCAGTCCTGCCATCACTCCTCCCGACGACGACGCACTGGCACTCCTGCAACGTGTTGCCGAGGCGTATCAAGGGCTCGATCACTATCTCGATCGTGGCGAGCGTGTTGTGACCTTCACCATCGACGGCGATCGGATCGAGCGGTTTGACCCGTTCCGCCTCTCTTATTCCCGTCCCGATCGGTTTGCGGTGCAGGCTCCCGGCTCCCGAATTGTCAGCGATGGTGAGCAAATGCTCTCCGTCGTCACCCCTGCTGGTCATTACGAACTAACCGCCGCACCCGATGAGGCAAGTGTGGAGGTGATGGCCGTTTCGGCGGTCGGATCGGCCGTGCTGGGAGATCCCATCGGCCCCCCGTTGCCCCTGGTCCTCGGCCTCCTGACCGGCGAGGAACCGGGCCGAACGATCCCGAACGGTCCCGATCAACTTACGATCGAGGACGACCGTGAGTGGCAAGGCCACACAGTCCGGGTCCTTCGTGTACCAATGCTCGGTCGAACGAATTGGCGGCTGTTCCTCGACCCCGAGTCGTTCTTGATCGTGGGTGGCGAGGCCATCATGGCGGCCGAATCGATCGCAGAGCTCAGTCCTCCGGGACTGACCCTTGACGAGGTTTCGGTCTCCTGGTCGGCCGGCGAGATCTCCACCGCTCCGCCCGCCGAGGACGACGAGGACAACCCGTTTCTCACCGAACCGCCTCCCGGCATGGCACGACTCGGTCCCTTGCTCGATCCCGAGGCCAGAGCTCGGGAGGAAGCCGCCCGACTCGCCGCCGACCCGCGGGTCGGCACTCCCGCGCCTCAGTTCACTGTGTCGTTGCTCAATGACGAAGGGCTCGGGGAAGAAATTCGTGCGGTTGATCTGGAAGGGAAGGTCGTCCTCATCGACTTCTGGGCGACCTGGTGCGGTCCTTGCTTGAAGGAATTGCCCGAGGTCGCGGGATTGATCGACGCGTATGCCGAGGCGGATCGCGCAGACGACCTCCGCATTCTCTGCGTCAGCATTGACGAGGGGGGAGACGACGCTCAGAGCCTCGCCAAGGAATTGCTTACCTTCCTGGACCGCAACGATTTGAAACTGCGACGACCTCCCCTGGCCGAGGTTGCCCTCGATGCCAACGGCAAAATGGCTCGTGCCTTCGGAGTTCGGGCGATCCCGTCCGTCTTGCTGATTGGATCAGACGGAACCATCCGCGCGGTCATCACCGGCTTCGATCCGGAATTTCGACGAAAAATGTCCGGTCAAATCGATCAACTTCTTCAAGAAATCAAAGTCCCTTAACCCGATCATAAGCCTCCTCCAATCCCGTCAAGAATGGTCCGGGTCCCCCCCCTCTAGGAGTGTCGAGGCGGCTTCCCTCAGCGCAAGAAAGAGACTCCAGAGTTCAGGACGTTCCCTCGCGTCGTCTGGGGGAGACATCGGGTCACGGTCGAGTACCCAGGCATCCCATTGCGCGATTGTTTGGGAATCAAGGAACGCGTCAATCGGTATCGCCCGCCCCAGTCGGGATTGCTGCAGGGCGTGCCGTCTGATCTCCGCGAGATCCATCCCCCGGATGGCCGCCGCCTCAGTTGCCGAGAACCCGCGATCGAGGAGTCGACAAGTCCACTCCTCAGTCGAAACCGAAACCGGATCGATGGTCGGGGTTCGGTGCGGAACCTGCGTCGGTATTTCCTCGATCGCAGGCAACTCGGAGCTGGAGTTCGTCGGCGTCGCGTTCTCCGAAGCCGACGAGTCCGCAGACCTCGGGGCTCCGGCGATCGCTTCCAGCAGGGCAGAGCCGTAACGCTCCAGCTTCGCCTTGCCGATGCCCTTGATCGTCCCCAGCTCGTGAGGTGAGCTCGGCCGATGTCGGACCAGGAGCTCCAGCGTCTCGTTCGAGAACACATAGCCGGGAGAGAGCCCCGCCTCTCTTGCCCAGGTCGATCGGATCGCTCGCAAGCGTTGTATCAACCATTCGTCCGCTGCCGATCGAGACCCAGGTACTCCCTCAGATGGCTCATCCGGAAACCCGTTTCGAACTTCAGGTTCTGATCGCTTCGCCTCCATTGACGACGCCTCGACCCGATGCAGCCGACTCCCGCGGAGTTTGAACACCAGTTCGTCAGGGAGCCCATCAAGGCCCAATCCCTCCGACCCGCCTCCCCGCTCTCTCAGAAACAACCAGCCTCGATCACTTAGCGCAATGATCGGCTTGAACCGATCGATTTCCTCCGAATCGATCAAGCCCGCATGCGTCAAGGCGTCGATGATCTGAATGACCTCCGGCTGCCGGAATCCCTCCAGGATGCCGAACGTACTGAGCCGCGTCAGGCCGAATCGGTTCATCTTTTCGGAGCCTGATCCTGTGAGCATTTGTGCGACAACTGTCTTGCCAAAGCGCCCTTTTGTCCGAGCGACACCCGAGAGGACTTTGAGAATCACCTCCCGGCTTGTGGGCGTGTCGATCGGGCAAGCGGATGTCATCGGTGCGATCCGCAATCCTACGCAAACATCGCATCGACCACATTTCGAAGGATGGGGATCGCCGAAGTATCCGAGAATGACGGCTCTGCGGCACTGGCGAGACTCGGCGTAGCGGATCATTCGATCAAGTTTTTCGTACTCCGCTTCCTTGCGTGCTTCGAGCGTCCTGAAGTCAATCTCCAGGTTTCGGGCTGGTCGGGTTCGATCGAGAATGCGAATCGCATTGCCCCGGAATGGCGGAACGTAGGTCAGCGGGAGATCGGCCGAAAGGTGCTTGAGCGCTCGATTCAGGGCGGATCGTTCGATCCCCAGAGCTGTGGCGAACTCGTCGGGATGAAAATAAACCGGCTCCCCCCAACGTCGGTCGCAAAGTCCTTCAAGCCCGAGCATGACCAGTCGCTGCACATGGGCCTGTGCACTGACTCGGTCGGAAAGCGGCGGTTCATCCGGTTCGCGATCAATCCGAACGATCGCCATGTTCTCCCTCGGGTTGAACCGCTCCAGCCCCTCGGCTCCCTCCAGGATCTTGAGCGAGGCTCCCACGGCCGACTCGTTCAACTCGGTCCCGATGGCCTCCTTGATCTCGGCCTGAGTCAGCTCGATTGGGTCAGCGTCGAGACGACGTAAGTACTCGTAGACCTGATGGACAACCTCGCGGGGTGGGTACTCGTTTTCGATAAACAGTTGCTGAAGTTTTCGGTCTCCTGGAGCGTAGAGCAAGAGGCATTCAGCCGAGTGTCCATCCCGGCCGGCACGGCCCGCTTCCTGATAATACGCTTCAAGGGTTCCGGGAATATTAAAATGAACGACCGCCCGGATGTCGGGTTTATCGACCCCCATGCCGAACGCGTTGGTGGCGACGATCACATCAACGTCACCGCTCATGAAAGACTCTTGCGCCTGGTGGCGATGCTCGCGTTCCAGTCCGGCGTGGTAGGCAACAACCGACCGTCTCAGGTCAAATCGCACGAACTCGGCGATCATTTCGCAGCGCTTGCGGCTGGACGCGTACACGACGATCGAGCCTTGAGTCCGGCGGAGCAGGGCACTGAGCTCATCGAATTTCTCGGCATCGCGGCGCGCCTCGACCACGGCATAGGCCAGGTTCGGCCGGTCGAAGCCGGTCACAAACTGAGCGGGCTCACGGAGGTCGAGCTGCTCGGCGATGTCTCGGCGCACCAGGTCGGTTGCCGTGGCTGTCAGGGCGATGCACGGGGGCATGCCGAGCTTTCGACGGGCCAGGCCAAGCCTGGCATAGTCAGGCCGAAAATCGTGGCCCCATTCGCTGATACAATGGGCCTCGTCAATCGCCAGCAATCGCGGGCGCATCCGGGCCATGATCTCAACAAACCGGGAACTGCGGAACCGTTCCGGGGCAACGTAGAGCAGGTCGTACCGGCCGGCCTCGGCTTCCATCAGGCGCGCGTGCTGTTCGCTCGGTTCAAGGGTGCTGTTAATCACGGTTGCGCGAAGGCCTCGGGCGTGCAGTCCATCAACCTGATCTTTCATCAGGGCAATCAACGGACTGACGACCAGTGTCAACCCTTCGAGTAAGAGAGCCGGAAGCTGATAGCAGAGGCTTTTACCTCCACCGGTCGGCATGACGCACAGGACATCCCGGCCCTCAAGAACCGCGTCGATCACCTCGCGCTGACCGGGCCGGAACTCCTCCAGGCCGAATCGTTCGTGCAGTGTCCGTTGCGGGTCGGATGTGCGCTCCGCAGTACTCATTGGGGTCGCGCTCCTACCCGCCCGACACTGGCCAGTTGCCGAGAAATGTGGAGTTCCGCAAAACCGATCCCTGCAACAATCAGCACTTCTGAACTCAGATAAATCCACCCGGGTAGCAGAATGGAGCTGGCATGATACACCATAAAGCTGAGGCTAATCAGAACATAAAAAAGATTGAAAATTCCAAGAAGGCGAAGGAACAGCATGAGTGATTGCGGATTCCGAACAAAAACGCTCAGGTCGTAGAGCGCAAAGAGCACAGGGAAGGTCGCCAGAATGAGCAACATTCGGGGTGGGATCCCAAAAAACGACTCCAGGCGGATCAACACGATTCCCAGCATCAACGCGGAAAGGACTGCTCCTGCCCCGTCTACCAGGAACAACTGTCGGGGATGCCGACTCCCCAAACGGATCACTCGCTTGAGCGAGCTTCGCAGCGATCGGAAAGCACTCATTACACGAGAATCACGTGACCGAACCAGGTGAACGGTATCTGTTCCTTGAGCAACACAACGCGAGCACCTTGTGAGTGCACCTGGCACCCCTCAAGCGACTTGGTCAGCATCCGTCGGTTTCCGAAGTCCAATTGCTCTTCATTATACAGGTTCGATCCGGCCGGTTGCGACAGCAAGGTACCGAGCGAGAGAGAGCCAGACCGCTCTCTTATAGAACAAGAAAGGCCCGCGCCCCGCACCGGAAGGTGCAGGACACGGGTCTTTGGAGTGCTCGTGTGGACGCAGGTTATCCCGCAACGGCCCCGAGTCTCCTCGGGGGTCTGGCAGGATTACTGCCCTTGGTTTTGCCGCTGCTGCAGTTGCTTCTCGACCAGAGGAACGATGCCCTTCTCGATCACCGGGCCGACCTCGCTGGGCATGAAGCTCTTGAAGCGGAGCCCATCCGGTTCGGCCACGACGGCCATGCCGATCATGGTCGGTCGTTCGGGGGTTTGCTTAGGAGCGCGGAGATTTTTTTCCTCCGTGGCCTGGCGAAGTTCTCCCAGAATCTGACGGAAGCCGGTCTGCACGTCGACCATGGTCAGGCTTCGGACCCGATCCGGAAGCTCGGCCCGAACCTTCTGGAAGGACTCGGTCTCACCGATCCCCTGGTCGTTGGCCAGGTACGCGTCGATCTGAGACTGGGCGTCCTCCCAGTTTTCAGCCAGCACGCTCAGGGCTTTCGAGCCATCGGTGCCGACCCAAAGGGTGGTCGACTGGCCGACGATCCGTCGGAGAGCCGCAACGGCTTCCTCCCGGTCGATCGGGCGATCAGACAGGGCCAGATCAATATTCTGATTGATGTTCTCGTTGTCGATGTTCTGCTGGACCTGATTCTTGACCCCCTCGGTTTGCTCCTCGACCTCCTGGGTAAAGGCGTCAAAGTCATAGGTGGCCGTGATCTTGTCGAAGGTGTATCCCTCGTGCTTCTGGGCCTCCGTTTCGATCGAAAGGTCCTTGATCAATGAAAAGTCGCGTCCCTTGATCGCTTCGACGGACGACCGAACGGCTTCGATCAGGGCTGGGGCATTTTCAGCGTCGATGACACAAATCCCTTGCCGGCTTTCGCCAAGCCCGAGGGATGCGGAGCTCCGCATCAGACCTGCCTTGCGAAACTGCTCCTTCGCCTGATCAAATTCCGGGGAATCCAGGACCTTGGCAATCTCCGGGAAATCGACTTCAAGCTGATTACCCGAGGGGATCATGCTCCATTCGAGCGTTTCAGGATCGAGCATGTTGAAGGAGTAGTACGCCGAACCTCTAGGCAGCTTGCCCAGTTCGTCGGCGGGATCGTCCCCTTGTTCGGCGATCTGGCGAATTGGCGCGTAGTCTTCCTGCATCACCAACTTGCCGGAGACACTTAGGCCCTTTTCGGCAAACGAGGCATTGGCGGCCATGCACTGGGCATTCTCCGCAGCCTTGAAGACCTGCTGATACGCGGTTCGGATCTGCTGGGCCGTTTCGGGGTTCTCCTCGCGAATCTGATCAACCTGCTGCCGGAGGAAACCCCGGAGCTGTTCACCTTGATCGGCATAGGCCTTGTTGATGCTCGCCAGATCAACGTAGATGCCCAGATCGCCATCAAGGAAGTGAGACTTCATCTCGTCGGACAACGTCTGACCGAGGTTCTGCTCGGGTGCCGTGCTGACCTTCTTGATCAAGTCCTCATACTGGGTGACCGCGGCGAAGCCTTGCTTCTGAACAGCAAAGATTCGTTCGCCATTTCCGGTGGTCACGACCTCGTAGCCGTCGCGTTGCTCAAGCTGGAGGTTTTGCTGACCGGCAATGGACGCCAAAGCCCCGCGATAATCCTGGGTCTGGAAAACCGCAATCGCTCGAGGAGTGATTTGAAGATTTGCGCCTTCCAGCTCGATCTGGTTGCCGAATTCATCGGGGCTGACCACATCAATCAAGACCAGGGCCGCTGCCTCCCCCTGGCCGGCACCGAGGCTTCGGGTGAACTCAGACACGGCAGCCTGAATTTGAGAGCCGAGTTGCTCGGCCAGATTGGGGCTCATGGCCCTCATCATGGTGACCAGATTGTTGGTCGCCTGTTGCATGCCACCGACGCGAACCACAATCGGCAGGTCCGCCGGCAGGGTGTTTAGCCACTGGGCTTCAGCCGAATGACCCCCTCGGAGGCTCTGGCCCGCTTGTTGGGACTGAACAGCTTGCTGACCCGATGCGGCCGGAGTCGCCAGCGTCGTGGCAACAATCATCGACATGGTCAGCGGTAACAATGTGGTTCGAATCATGCGATGAATCTCCCTCATCAATAAGGTTCCGGGCGGGCACACCTGATCAGGCTTTTCCGTCGGCTGTTTCCGATCAGCCGTCAATCGGAAGTGGCCCGCCGCTGTTTGGAGAATCATCGCAGAACCGATGCCAGCCTGCGGCCGATTGGGACGAATCCGTGCCTTTCTTCCCGGGTCACTCGACCCTCGTTGACGTAATCCGTGTTCTCACACGAGGAATGGCGTACAACAGCAATTATCAATAATCCCGGTTTTTTCGGGGATAACTCTTGTTGGTAACCACGAAGTCCTGAAGCTCCCCCGTCTCCGGGATCCGATCCGCCAGATTGGTCAACCAACTGTCACACGTGATGGCCTTGGTGCTGCCTCCGTGTTAAGTCATGCGTGCGTGTGCGTTTGTTGACGATTTTGGATGGCTTGTCATCCCATTCGACGTCGGGCAACGGTCAGTCCGAGCCAGACCAGCAGGAAGAGGATCACCCCAGTTCGTAGGATTGCTGCCGGGCCATCTGTGAGCACCATGCTCAAGAGCAAGAAAACCACCATTGCGATGACTGCCGCTGATTGCCCAAACTTCAACCGGGTCAAGACCGTGGAATCAGGACCCTGGGAATGCACCAGTCCATCGGCTTCGATCTGCCGCAGCAGACCTTGCAACTCGCACTCGGTCATGGGCACCAGGATACCGCGATCGATCATCATCTGGAGAAATTCGCGTTCCTTCCTGGCTTGTACTTCGAGCAAACGATCGGGATCGATCGGTCTCACCTCGTGCTCTCGTTCTGAGATCCAGCGCCCATGCTGGAGAAGGAGTTCCTCAGGCGACCAATTTGGATCGTGGCGCCGCTCGGTGTTCGGCGGTGGCTCAAGCCCCCACCACGGGTGATTCGACGAGATAAGCCACCCATCTCGACCGTGTCGACTCGAGGCGACAATCGAGCCGATTGCCTTGATTGGCCGGGTGTGCCGCTGCCATTGGGACATCAGGTTCACCGTGATCCGGCTGTCCTGAGAACAGTAAATCAGACCGAAGTCGGCAGGTCCCGGAGCAATGATTGGCGATCGATAACAGAACTGTCTCCTCATGCCGGCCCCTTGGCACGCCGCCTCAATCTCGATGAGCGAGTTGCGGCTGGGCTCGGGAATCGCTTCGTAAGTCACCTCTTCCAGTCGATCGAACAGGGGAGTACCGGCAATCGTTGCGAATTCCAACCTCAGCAGCCGGGCAACGCAAAGGAATACGAAACTGATCCTGCTCGATGCAATCGCCCGAAGGTCCTGCACGCTCAGACCTCGGAGCGAAGGCTTGTAAACGTCCGTCAAGGCGGTTCTCCCTCCCTTGATGGAGGGAGCCGCGTACGGATTGTCTTGCGTCCAGCCCTCAGAGCCCGTCATGAAAACCTTATCCCTTGATCACTCCGACGGGCCGAAGCCGGGCAACCTTCTTCGAGATCCCGGCCTGATCGACCACATCGACCACCTGGTCGACGTCCTTGTAGGCAGCCGGTTGTTCCTCTGCGAGCCCTTTATGTCCTCGGGCTCGGGCGATGATGCCCAGGTCGTCCAGCTCCTTGTCGATTCGACGACCGGCCGCGAGCTTGATGGCCGCAGTTCGGCTCATCATGCGACCGGCTCCGTGGCAACTTGAGCCGAACGATTGCTCCATGCTCCCGGGTTGCCCGACCAGAACCCAGCTTGCTGTCCCCATGCTCCCGGGAATGATCACCGGCTGGCCAATCCCCTGATACGGTTCTGGAATCTCCGGATGCCCCGGCGGAAAGGCTCGGGTTGCCCCCTTGCGGTGGACGCAGACCGTCTTCCGTTGATGATCACCGATCTCGTGATGTTCGAACTTGGCAATGTTGTGCGCCACGTCGTAGATCAGATCGAGCCCGAGGTCCTCCCAGGGCTTGCCGAAGATTCTCCCGAACACCAAGCGGGCCTGATGCGTCAAGAGTTGGCGATTACACCATGCGTAATTGGCAGCGGCTCGCATCGCTCCCAGGTAGGCCTCTCCCTCGGGGCTTTGCACAGGAGCGCAGGCAAGCTGCCTGTCGGGCAAGGTGAACCCATACTTCTGCGGCGCATCGCGGAACAGGGCCAGATGGTCGTCGCAGACCTGGTACCCGAGTCCTCGCGATCCGGAGTGGATCAAGACAGTGATCATCCCTTCGTGCAGGCCCATCACCTCGGCAGCCTCTGGATCGAGAATGCGATCCACGACCTGCACTTCGAGGAAGTGATTTCCCGAGCCGAGCGTGCCGCACTGGTCGGCCCCTCGGGCGAAAGCGCGCGGACTCACGCGGTCGGGCTGGGCGCCGTCGAGCTGACCGTGGGCCTCGGTGAATTCCAGGTCGCGCTTGGTCCCCCAGCCTCGGCCGACGACATAGGCTGATCCCGTTTCCATCAGTTCCGCCAGTTCGTCGTGGCGGAACTGATAGGGTCCCGACTGCCCGACGCCGGTCGGGATGTCCCGGTAAAGCTGATCGACAAGTTTCCGAATGTGTGGTTTCGCGTCGTCCCAGGTCAGGTTCGACCGGAGTAAACGGACTCCGCAATTGATGTCGTAGCCAACTCCGCCGGGAGAGATCACCCCACCCTCGTTCGGATCGGTCGCGGCCACACCGCCGATGGCGAAGCCGTATCCCCAGTGGATATCCGGCATCGCCAGGCTGGCGCGCTGGATGCCGGGCAGGGTGGCCACGTTGGCGACCTGCTCCGGCCCCTGGTCCTTGCGAATCTGCTCGATCAGCCGGTCGTCGGCGAAGATCAGGCCGTCGACCCGCATGTCGTCTCGGTAGCTCCTGGGAATTTTCCACTGGCAAGGCCCAACCTTTTCGAGCGGGCCGGTGTAGGCGCCGGGCATTGGAGTCCCTTTCCGGAACAGGGTTCTCATCGTCGAGACCGCGATGGGATTAGAATCGCGGATGTCGCTCTCGATTTGTGGTCCGACCTTCTCCGACACCTTGCCTCTGATCGACGTTCACTCAGGGCGATGCTGCCGGCTCGTCACCGTTGTCCTGGGCCGGGGAGGACGGTCGCGTCAACTCGGCGATCGGCAGGCGATCAACGTGATGATCTAGGTCGCTCGTCTCCTCATTCTGCCAGTAAAGCACCCGGTCCTTCAGGAAGAATCCGTTGTTCTCCCCGAACTTCCGCACGATCGGTCGGAGGGCGCCCTCGTCACCGGCCCGACCGGCTCTGAGGACGCGAGACCAGCCGCGCTCCAGGTCATTGAACGCATACGCGCCGAAGGCTTCCTCATCGGCGAAGAGAAGATCGTTGGGAATGCCGTCCCCATCGAGGTCGGCAAATCGCAAGCCCGAATCGAGCCGCTGGAGACCCGAAGTCCAGGCCCCTGAGGGCAGACCGAACGGAAGCTTCTCCCACATCTTGCCCTCATCCGACCAGCGATAGACGCCATTGACGTCCGAGATTCCCCGGTCGCGGTTGGCG
This sequence comes from Tautonia rosea, assembly GCF_012958305.1. Lineage (NCBI taxonomy): Bacteria > Pseudomonadati > Planctomycetota > Planctomycetia > Isosphaerales > Isosphaeraceae > Tautonia > Tautonia rosea. The sequence continues at coordinate 408,777 of NZ_JABBYO010000003.1, forward strand.
AGAATCGCCTCGCATCGGCCGTCTCCATCGAGGTCGCGCAGTCGGAGGCCATCAACGTCGACCGGGAGGCCTCGCAGTCGATCGTCGTTGAGGACCCATCGGCCGCGATCGTAGGTCCAGCAGTGTTTCACCGGACCATCTCCGCCGATCATCACCGGGGCACCCCCTGGGTCCAGGATGCCGAGTCGCACTGCCGGAGGTCGTTCGGCCCCTTCATGCTGGATCAGGCTGGTCGGTAAGGGGCCGAGCTCCCATCGCCGGCCGGCAGGCCGCCAGAGCTTCGTCAGCCTCGGACCGCCGTCTCCCAACAAGAGATCAAGATAGCCGTCTCCATCCATGTCGAGTAGCCGGACACCGTTATCCCGACCAAATCGATCCCGGACTGGCTGACCGCCAAGCAGGTGCGTGTCGATCCGTTCCTGAGCCTCCTGGAAATTGAGGAACCGAACCCGATTGCCATAGGTTTTCGAAGCGTAGTCAATGAACTCCACCACCTGCTCCGGCCCGATCCACCCGTGCGGGTGAAAGACCATCGTAAACACCCCTTGCTTGATCACTGCGGCATCGAGTGCCCGGCTCCAGTCCTCGATTGTCTTTGGATGATTCACGCCGTGGAGGTTCTGCGCTTCCCAGTCGCTCGGGACCATGCAGGGAAACTGCCAGCAGAGCCCATCAACCAGATACGGATAGGGGTAATTCTCGACCCAGTTCACAAACCCTTCCGACGGTAGGTATTTCCGAAACCTCGGCGAACCATCAGGGTCGACCACCAAACCGCGGGGCAACTCGGGGTCATCAGCTGTCAGCACCACGCAGACCGACGAATCAATCGTCAAGAAATGCTGCTCATCGCTCCGTTCTCGGAAGATCTCCCGATAGAACCGCGGACTCGGCGAGTTCATCGAGTCGCAGCAAGGCATCCGAAACGCGACCGGTGTGTTCCCCTCGATTCGATTCAACAAATCGACACACTCATGATATGTGCGGGCAGCGGCGTCGAAGTCTCCTTTCTGAAGCAACGGGCAAGGATGGTCGAGCGTGTGAGCCTCGATCGACACCCCCTCGGCAATCCAGTCAGCCACCTGAGGACTTTCCGGGTCCACTCGGTTGGTCATGATGCTCACCGGAGCCCGCCCCTCGACCTGCTTCAAGCGATCGAGAATTGGCCGTAAGTACCCCTCGTACTTCGGGATCGTATCCCGAAGGTCGTCGATGGCGAGGATGACCACGGCATCGACCCCATCCTCACCCACCCATTGGGGCGTGGTCAGTTTTGGGAAGTTCAGTCCAACGTCATAGGGGCTGCTCTGATCGAGATAGGTCAGGCGATTTGCCTCGGCCGCGCGTTCCGCTGCGCCTTCGGCTCGACGAGGGGGATCCTCCACCTGAGGCATGAACACCAACGCGGTGGCAAGGGTCGCGGCAAGCATCGGCAGTTCCTTCGCGGACGGATTGGCTTGGGTCGGCCCGCCAGATCAGTTCGATCGGGCCATCTTCTCTTTATCCTATCCCAGCCGGCTCGTTCGACCCAGAATTCTCTGGCCCTCGGCTCAGCCTTCCCTTCCTGGATTCGAGCCTCGAGATCAGCCATAATCAGTTCGGCGATGGGGTGAGTCTGGACCCGTTGGGTCGGAGTGGTCGATGCTCGAACATCTCGACGCGATCGACTGGACGCGTTTGAACCATGCTTATGGTGCGGCGACCGACGTCCCCGATTTGATTCGGGCGCTTCTGTCACCGGAGTCAGCCGTGCGTGAGGAGGCGATCCACGACCTCTTCGGCAATATCTGGCACCAGGGGACCGTCTATCCGGCCACCGCCGCCGCCGTCCCGTTCCTCTACGAATTGCTGGAGTATTCCGATCTTCCCGATCCGGATGCGGTCGCGCTCCTCCTGGCCAGTATCGCCACCGGACGCGGATACCTCGACGTGCACGCCAGGGACGATTACGGAAAACAGGTCTGGCGCGAGATCCTGGCAAAGCAGGGGCAGACGCTCGACGAGGAGATGGCCCGAGAAGCCGGAGAAATTCAGTCGGTCCGCTCCGCGATCGCTCCCAGCTTGCCCCTGTTGATTCCCTTCCTCCGCTCGGAACACGCTGAGATCCGAGAAGCGATCGCCGAGGCTCTCTCCGAGTATCCCGAGCACTTCCACGTTTCTCACCCTGCCCTCGAAGACGCGGTGGAGGACGAGGCCGACCCCGAGGTCCGATCAATCCTCCTGGAAATGCTCCTCCAGCTTCGGAAGCGGCAATCCTGATGGACGAACGGAGTTTCGCGCCGACCGATTCGTCAACGCCTCCCGACGGTCCCCCGACCCTGGAACTCGTCGGTCTGACCCGTCGCTTTCCCCAGGGAGGCGGGGTCGAGTCGATCGACCTGGCCGTTTCCCCGGGAGAACGGCTGGCAATTGTCGGTCCTTCCGGGTCCGGGAAGTCCACGTTGCTTCGCCTGATCGCCGGACTGGAGCATCCCGACTCCGGAGCGATCCGGATCGATGGCGTACCCGCCACCGATTGGCCTCCCCACCGCCGAGGGCTGGCCATGGTTTTTCAGGATCAGCCCCCTTATCCTCACCTCGACGTGGCCGGGAACCTCGCCTTCGGACTGAAGGCCCGAGGGCGTCCAAGGGCCGAAATCCGGCTCCGGGTGGCCGAGGTGGCCGAGCTCCTCGGGATTGACACCTTGCTGTCCCGATCACCCGCGAAGCTTTCCGGAGGGGAACGTCGACGGGTCGTCCTCGGCCGAGCCCTGGCAACGCAACCCAATCTCCTGCTGCTCGACGAACCCTTCTCCGCCCTCGACCCTCCCTTGAGCCGTTCCATTCGATCCGACCTGATCGACCTGAACACGCGACGGCAAACCGGGGCCATCCTCCTTGTCACCCACGATCAGGGCGAGGCGATGGCCTTTGGTCAACGTCTGGCCGTGATTCGAGATGGCCGGTTAATCCAGATCGGCCCCCCTCACGAGGTCTATTCCCGGCCAGATCATCGCTTCGTGGCCGAGTTCCTGGGTGATCCGGGAACAAACCTGCTCCGCTGCCAGGTGCGGGTCGATGCGAACGCCTTACGGCTTGAAGGACTCGTGCCGGGGGCATCTTGGGCAATGCCCCGCGGAATTCCCTGGGTCGAGGTGCTGGCCGCTCGGGCGAACGCTGCGGTTGATCTTGCACTTCGCCCGGAACAGATCCATGTGATCGGTTCGGACAACCCAGCCGATGCTTCCGCCTCTCCGACCGTCATCGGCCGGGTCGATCGGGTCGAGTCGCAAGGCGGATCCGCCCTCGTCTCGGCTCGGCTCGGTTCACATCGAATTCGATTCCTGATGTCGGGATCAACTGTCCCGGAACCGGGAGATCGTCTCCCCCTTTGCTTGCCCCTGAGTCGGGCGTCCTGGTTCGATCCGACGAGTGGGCGAGCCCTGTTCGCTTCGCCGATCGATTGAATTCAGACACGTCGCAGGCTCAGGGAAGCGTCCCGCCGAAGTCGGTCCCCTCGGTGAATCCTCGCAGCATGACCGAGTCGGGCACGGCTTCTCGGGAGAAGTACGGGTTGCCTTCGGGGTCGGACGGAACCGACGACGGGATCGCTTCAGGGGGAAGCGTTCCGAGCCGAACGCCAACGCGATCGAGGACCGCCTTGGCGAGGGCCTCATCCCCAAAGAGACCGACCCGTACCCGGGCCTCGGTCGCCGGCCCTCGTTCAACGAGCGCGAGCTCCACGCGGCGGCCGTCTCCGGTCCGCCCTTTCACTGTCGTTTGTTCGGCATCGGCCTGAATCAGGCCCACGCGAAGAATCCCCAGGTCATCCATTGCTGCGCGAAGTGCCGCCTCGACCTCTCCTCTCGGATGAGCAAACCCCTGTGAGGCTGTGCCCGAGGCGTAGGCATACGTCGGAACCACCAGGGAAGGCCCTGTCGGACCCATCGGACCCATCGCCCGACAACCGATCAACGCCGTCGTTGCGACCGCCACCCCGCCAAGCTGTCGGAATCGTCCCGCGGTCATCGAGGCCCCTCCCTAGGCCAATGGCCCTCCGTCAGGTCGTCTCTCTCCCGAAAGGGATCGGAATGGCGGCGACCCATTCGGCCGTAGGCTAGCGAACCTGCTCAGAGTGGTCAATCCAAAGGTCTGCTCAGCACCCTGAGGCAATCGCTTCCATCCCCGGCGAGAATTCCATCAATCCGTTCAGCTGATTCGGCGGCACGTTCGCCAAAGTGCCGTTGACACACGCGTACGTACGTATTATGTTCTCTCCAGCCAGGACGGGCCAAAGCCACCTTGATTGCTGGGGTGTGCTGGAATCGAACAAATCGGCCCGCAGATCGGGAGTGAGTTGATGCAACGAGATCGCAGGGGACGTCTCCGCCGACCCGAGCAGACCCGGGGGCTTCAGCCGATGCACCCGGCTCTGCCTGATCGCTGGGAAAGTCGGGCCTTGCGGGTGGCCATGTCCGAAGACGATTGGCAGCGGCTCGAATCCTTGATCCGGCGCATTGCCTCCGATGAGCCCACGCAAGCTCGTGCCCTTGGTGCGACCTTAACCTATCTGATGAATCACGAATCGGTGACGCCTGTCGAGCCCGGTCCGCTCGACTGGCTTGACTGGGAGCGTCGGAAAACCTTGCAAACGCTCCGCCTCCTTCGTCCTGGAGCCTGAACTGCTCCAGGGCCTTTTTTTCTTCGAGACCGAGGGACCAACCCTGCGGCAGAACCCTCCGGCTCGGAGCCGTTGCACTGCCGCGACCGCCCGAATTGGGTCCGATCCCGTTCTTTGTTTTCCTTGCTTTTTGAACTGCAATCCACCCAGGAGAAACCAACGTGGCGACCACTGCGCCTTCGCACGATGTCAAGGATCTGGCCCTCGCTCAGGCCGGTCACAAGCGGATCTTGTGGGCCGACCGCGACATGCCCGTCTTGTCGACCATCCGGGAACGCTTCACCCAGGAGCAGCCGCTCAAGGGCCTGCGGATGTCGGCCTGTCTTCACGTGACCGCCGAAACGGCCAACCTCGCCCGGACCCTCAAGGCCGGCGGCGCCGACCTGGTCCTGATCGCCTCCAACCCGCTCTCGACCCAGGATGATGTCGCCGCCAGTCTCGTGCAGGACTTCGGCATCAGCGTCTACGCCATCAAGGGCGAAGACGAGACAAGCTACTACAAGCACATCGCCGCAGCCCTCGCCCACAAGCCGAACGTCACCATGGACGACGGAGCCGACCTTGTCAGCGCGATGATCTTCATCGCCCTGAACCGGCTCGACGACGTGCACCCCGAGGTGCGATCGTGGGCCACCACCCTCTCTCCCGATGAGCGAGCCAAGGTAGCCTCCGAGGTCGTCGCCAGCATGGAAGAGACAACAACCGGCGTCATCCGACTGCGGGCAATGGAAAAGGACGGCGTCCTGAAGCTGCCGGTCATCGCCGTCAACGACGCCCAGACAAAGCACTTCTTCGACAATCGTTACGGCACCGGCCAGAGCACCATCGACGGCGTCATCCGCGCCACCGACATGCTCATCGCTGGCAAGAAGGTGGTCGTTTGCGGCTACGGCTGGTGCGGCAAGGGCGTGGCCTTGCGAGCCCGAGGCATGGGCGGCCAGGTCATCATCACCGAGATCGACCCGATCCGAGCTCTCGAAGCCGCAATGGACGGCTTCGAGGTCATGCCGATCGCCGATGCCGCCAAGGTTGGCGACCTGTTCATCACCGTCACGGGGAACATCCACGTGATTCGCGATGAGCACTTCGCCGCCATGAAGGACGGCGCGATGATCTGCAACTCCGGCCATTTCAATGTCGAGCTGCAGCTCGACGGCCTGGCGAAGAAGGCCAAGGACGTCATCAAGGGGATCCACCCGTTCGTCGACGAATACACCATGCCCAGCGGCAACCGCCTGTACGTCCTCGGCGAAGGCCGTCTGATCAACCTGGCCGCCGCTCACGGCCACCCGGCGAGCGTCATGGACATGAGCTTCGCCGCCCAGGCCCTGGCCACCGAGTGGAGCTTGAAGAACAAGGGTAAACTCGAACACCAGGTTTACAACGTCCCGGTCGCCGTCGACGAGTACGTTGCCAGGCTCAAGCTCCAGACGATGGGCATCGCCATCGACAATCTGACCGACGAGCAGACCAAATATCTCAACAGCTGGGAGCAGGGGACCTGATCCCCGTCGTTTGATTCCCTACAAGAGGGTGATGAATTGAGGACGTGGGACGGCTGATTCAGTCGTCCCACGTCTGTCATTCTCCGTTCGATCGTGTCGCTCCCGGCCGAAACCGCAACCAAGAAGCGCTCTCCAAGACCATGCCCGAGATCCGACCCTTCCGCGGCGTCCGCTACGACCTGGCCCGAGTCGGCGACCTCTCCCAGGCCGTCGCCCCTCCCTATGACGTCATCGGCCCCGACCTTCAGCAATCGCTCTACAACGCCAGCCCCTACAACGTCATCCGCCTCGAACTCGGCCGCGACGAACCGGGCGACAATGATGCGACCAATCGCTACACCCGAGCCGCCAAGCTCTTGAAGGATTGGCGACGCGACGGCATCCTCGTCGATGAGTCTCACCCCTCGCTCTACGTCTACCACCAGACCTTCCAGGTCGAGGGGAAATCATACACCCGCAAAGGGTTTCTCGCCCGTGTCCGTCTCGAACCGTTCGGCGAGGGACGCATCTACCCCCACGAAGAAACGATGTCCGGCCCAAAGGCCGACCGCCTGAAGCTCTACGAGGCGACCGGCTTCAACCTTAGCCCCATCTTCGGTCTCTATCCCGACCCCGATAACGCCGCCTTCTCCGCCCTGGAGCACGGCATCCGAGACCGCACTCCCCTGACCGTCACCGACCACCTTGGCGTTGAGAACCAGCTCTGGCCGGTCAGCGATGTCGAGACCCTGGCCGCCGTCCAGGGCTTGATGGCCGATCGCTCTGTCTTCATCGCCGATGGCCACCATCGCTACGAGACGGCCTTGCGCTACCGGGCCGATCGCGAGACCGCCGGCGAGTTGACAGGCCCCGATGACCCGGCCAACTTCTGCCTGATGATGCTCGTCTCGATGAGCGATCCCGGCTTGCAGATCTTACCGACGCACCGGCTCGTTCAGGGCTTGCCCTTCCTCACTTCGGGGAAGCTGGCTGAGCTGCTCTCCACCGAGTTCGAGATCGAGGACTTCGGCGAAGGGCCCTCCGGCTGCCGCGCTGCCTGGCAGGAAATTGAGCTGCACGGCGACCAGAACCTCCTGGGCTTTGGTACCGCGATGGACAATCGCTGGTGCACGGCTCGGCTCCGCTCCGATGCGACGATGGATTCCCTCGTTCCGAATCACAGCCCCGACTGGCGGTCGCTGGGGGTCAGCATTCTTCAGGAGTTGGTGCTCAAGAAGACCTTCGGCGATCTCGATCCCACTTGCCGGTATGTTCACCTGATCGACGAGGTTCTCGAAGCGTTCCATTCCGGATCGTGCGACCTCGCCTGCCTCGTCCCTCCGGCCGGCATGGATCACGTCGAGGCCATCGCCTCGAACCTCGAAAAAATGCCACCGAAAAGCACGTATTTCTATCCGAAACTGCTCACGGGACTGGTCCTTAATCCGATCCGCTGAACCTGCTCCGCGGTTCTCTGTATCTGGCGAAGTTCCGTTCCCCCCTCCGACCTCGGGCGAAAGGAGAAGATCGCCCGAGGTCAGGATCGACATCGGGCGAACGACGGCCCAGGATCGTCTCGATCCGATCCTTGGCAATCATGATCGTCTCTCACGATCCCTTCGCGCGTCCCCGCTCCATCTCGGCCCGAAAATGACCAGGGGACCAGCGATCCATGAACCAGTCGAACGGCCTCGGGATGAGCCTCGATGCCCCGACAACCCACCGCGCCGAACGCCCCGGAAACTGGAATGTCGATCGCCCGTCGATCGCCCGGACCATCGACCGCACCACCCAATCGACCGGCTCCGCATGCGGTGCTCTCCTGACCTCCTCTCCCGAGCGATCCCCCAGCGCCACCTGGTGAAACTCGCTCTCCGTCCGGTTCGGGCAGGTCGCCCAGACCCGCACTCCTGAGCCCCTCAGTTCGTATCTCAGGCTCCGGACCAATCCGTTCACCGCATGCTTGCTCGCCGCATAGGCCGCTGAGTACGGCAATCCCACGAACCCGAGCACCGAAGACACGAACATCACCTGGCCGTCCCCCCTGGCTCTCATGTGGCGAATCGCCTTTTGGGCCAGATCCATCGGTGCGACCAGGTTCACCTCCATGATCTCCCTGAGCATCGCCGGGTCTTCCTCCTCGAACGCCTCGTAATGGCCGATCCCCGCGTTGTTGACCAGCAGGTCGAGCCCCTGCGGAAAGACCTCCATCGCCCGGTCCCAGAGCCGATCGCGGAACCGATCGTCCGATAAGCTCCCTGCCTCAATCGACACTCGCCCCTGTGGCAGCGCTGCTGCGAGTGATTCCAGCCGGTCCAGCCGACGAGCCGTGGCCAACACGGTCATCCCTCGATCGAGAACCAGCTGTCGGACCAGTTCACGGCCGATCCCGGCCGAAGCTCCGGTCACTAGGGCGGTCGAAATGGGCATTCGATGCCGTCCTCATGCGTTGGCCTGAGTGCCTTCCCCGTTCTCCTGCTCCTCATCGACCTGATTGACCTCGAACAGGTCGGCGAGTGAGAGAGCGAGGCCGGGCAAGAAGTCGCCTCCGTCAAGCTGGTCACTGACCCGAAGCACGGTGATCGCCGTGACCGAGGCATAATCATACACGCAACGACTTCCCGGATACACGACCCAGACCCGGCGCACTCCCGTCTGGAAATACTCCTCGACCTTTTCGAGCAGGTCGACCGCGGCATCCGTCGGACTGACGACCTCAATGGCCAACTCCGGCACCACCTCCCAACCGTGACTGGCCGGCACACGTCTTGCCTTCGGCCAGCGATCGAACGACACGAACGCCACATCCGGGCGCCGCTTCTGGTTCCGGTTCGGGTCGAGCTTGAAGAGCATCTCGCCAACGACCCGTCCCAGGTCTGAGGTCCTTGCGTGAAGGCCGAGCAGTGCGACCAGAATGGATGCGAGATACGTTTCTCGGGAACTCATCGGCGGCAACTCTACCATCCGACCATCGATCACCTCGTAGTGCAGGTCGTCCGCCATCCTCTCGGGGAGGTCGGCCACCGGCTTCGGAGCGAGTGTGGTGCCCTGGCTCATGGTCGTCGTCACCTCGTGGGTCGGGAGCATGCCTGACCTGAACAGAAGCATTCTACCATTGGCCCTTCGAGCCGTCAGCACGACCCGAATGAACCCTCGCCCATTCCGCGGTGCCGGTCGCTTCGGCAAAAGGATCGGAGCAAGCACCGTTGTTTCTCGAAGGACGAATCGTGTACAATACCGCATTCATCCGACACGCTCCGGAAGATTGGCTGATCCCCTGCCAACCCCACCGAACCGTTTCGTTACGAACCGTCGCTCAACGCAGTGACCAAGACGAGGCACGCCGTGGCCACGATCACCGAAACCGCGCCGCAGACCCGACAGAACCCGATGACCGGGGCCGAAGCCCTGGTCGAGTCGCTCTACCGGCATGGGGTCAAGGTCGTATTCGCCTACCCGGGCGGCGCCAGCATGCCGATGCACCAGGCCCTGACCCGATACCGGGACACGATCCGAACGATCTTGCCCCGCCACGAACAGGGGGGCATCTTTGCCGCCGAGGGCTACGCTCGCGTGACCGGAGAGCCTGGCGTGGTCATGGCCACCTCTGGTCCCGGCGCCCTGAACCTGGTGACCGGCCTGGCCGACGCGAAGATGGACAGCTTGCCCATCGTGGCCATCACCGGCCAGGTCCCCACCGGCGTCATCGGCACCGACGCGTTCCAGGAAACGCCGATGGTCGAGGTCAGCCGCTCGGTCACGAAGCACCATTATCTCGTCCAGGCTGCCCGAGATATTCCTCGGATCGTCAAGGAAGCCTTCCATATCGCTCGGACAGGTCGCCCTGGCCCGGTCCTCATCGACGTGCCCAAGGACATCCAGAATACGATCGTCCGCGACCCCGACTTCGACCCGCCGATGAACCTGCCGGGCTATCACCTCCCCCCGTCCCCCAGCCCGGCCCGCTTGCAAGAGGTTGTCGAGGCCATCAAGGCCAGCTCCCGGCCCATCATCTACTGCGGTGGCGGTGTGATCGCCTCCGACGCCGCCGAGGAGATGCGCGAGTTCGTCAATAAGACCGGCATTCCCGTTGCCATGACGCTTCAGGGACTCGGCTCCGTGCCGAACGACCATTACCTGTCGCTCGGCATGCTCGGAATGCACGGTACGGTTTACTCGAACTACGCGATCAATGAGGCCGACCTGCTCCTGGCCTGCGGTGTCCGGTTCGACGACCGCGTCACCGGCAAGCTCTCTGAGTTCGCCAAGCATGGCCGGATTGTCCACATCGATATCGACGCCTCGGAGATCAACAAGAACAAGGTCGCCCACATTCCCGTCCACGCCGACGTTAAGGAGGCCCTCGCCGCTCTGACTCCGATGGTTGAGAAAGGCGACTGGCGCGACTGGCACCGCCAGATCGACACCTGGCGCGCCTCCGACCCGATGACCTACCCCGACCGCGACGACGCCATCCTCCCTCAGTACGTCATCGACCAGTTCTCGAAGCTCACCCAGGGTGAGTTCCTCATGTCCACCGGCGTCGGCCAGCACCAGATGTGGGCCGCGCAGTGGACCTGCTTCAAGCATCCGAGAAGCTGGGTCACCTCCGGCGGTCTCGGGTCGATGGGCTTCGGACTTCCTGCCGCGATGGGCATGCAGGCCGCCTTCCCCGACAAGCTTGTCGTCGATATCGACGGTGACGGCTCGTTCGTCATGAACATCCAGGAGCTCGCCACCGTCCACTGCGAGAAGCTGCCGGTCAAGATGATCGTCCTGAACAACCAGCATCTCGGCATGGTCGTTCAGTGGGAAGACCGCTTCTTCGCCGGCAACCGTGCCCACACTTACCTCGGCCCGATCGACCACCCCGAGGCCACCGGGAAGGGGGCCGGAGAACTCCCGGAAGTCACCTACCCCGACCTCGTCAATGTTGCCCGAGGATTCGGCGTTGCCGCTCGCCAGGTCCGTCACAAGGCCGAGCTGATCGATGCCCTCAAGGAAATGATCGCCCATCCCGGCCCTTACGTTCTCGATGTGCTCGTTCCTTATCAGGAGCACGTCTTGCCGATGATTCCCGCCGGTATGACGGTCAAGGATATCATAAAAAGTTGACCTTCTGTTCGGTTCCCGATCTGGGAGCGAACTGCTTCGAACCCTCTTTATCAAACGGGGCCTTGAGATGACTCGGGCCCCGTTGTTATTGCGCAAACGGCTCTGCTCGATCACGATCCCGTGGTTTCGGAACCTCGGCGCAAGACCGCGGCCGGTTGGTCGGAATCCTTGTCGATTCCGACCAACCGGCCGTCAGGTCAATCCTGGGCCAACTGAATCGGGGACCCGCCCCTCAGTTGGCCCAGGCGAGTTCGTCGACCAGCAACCCATACTTCTTCATCTTCTTGTACAGGGTTGTCCGATTGATATCGAGGACCCTGGCCGTCTCCTGACGATTCCAACCCAGGGCTTTGAGCGCTTCGAGAATGATTTGCTTCTCTGGCTCCTCAAGGGCTTCCTTCAAGGGACGGATCTGGCTCAGGTCTCCCCGATAGTCTCCCGAGCCCCTACTCGTGATCGGTGCTGAGGAGAAGACCAGATCGTTCGGCTCGATCAATCGACCCCTGCAGATCAGGACGGCCCGTTCGACCACAGCCTCAAGCTCCTGAATGTTCAGAGGCCAATGGTATCTCCGCATCATGGCCATCGCCTCGGAACTGAATCCGCTGACCGTCCGATCGTTCCGCTGCGCGGCTCGGAATCGGAAGTGCTCGGCCAGCCGATCAAGGTCGGTGCCCCGGTGCCGCAAGGGCGAGAGTTTCAGGGTCGCCACACTCATCCGATACCAGAGGTCCTGACGAAACCCTCCCTTGGCCACACGATCTTCCAGATTTTCCTTGGTCCCGAAAATGAGCCGCACATCGGCTCGTTCCGGACGACTGGCTCCGATCGGCTCATACACCCCGTCTCGCAGGAGCCGGAGCAGCTTCGCTTGAAGCTCCGGACCAAGGGACGCCACATCGTCGAGGTAAAGCGTTCCCCCTTGAGCCCGTTCGATCTGCCCCGACGTTGCAGGACGGAGCATCGGCTGTTCACCGAAAAGAAATCGATCGATCTCTCCTGATGATTCTTCGGAACATCGAACTTCCACGAACGGCTCTCCCGCACGGGGACTCCGCTGATGGATGATCCGAGCCATCAAGCTCTTCCCTGTGCCTGGCTCCCCTTGAATCAAGACGGTTGCTCGGGTCGAGGCAATGGTCTCCGCCAGCTCAAGGGTCTGCCGAAGACTCTCGTCCTCTCCAATAAGGACCAACGAATCGCGGCAATGCCCTGGCTCGATTGACGACGGGGTGGTGCCGGCGGATCCATTCAGGAACGTCCAACCGTGGGCCGATTCCCGAGTGCCCGACCCTTTCGGAGCCGAATTCGACGGTCGACCATCGGTTGAGGAAGACATTGCTCCCACGGCTGTTCGAGCCGAGGGTTCGGCTTGGCCCAACGCTTGCGAGACCGCTGCTCTCAGTTGCGTGGCAGGCAAAGGGAATCGCAGGACGGCATCCGCTCCCCGCTGTCGGGCCTCCCGGGTCCGCTCGGCATCACCGACCGAAAACAGCAGGATGACCGGAAGCGCCGGGAACTTCCGCTTCATGTAGTGCAGCAGTTCCAGGCAATCCGGGTCTTCCGGCTCCACGCCCGCGACGATCAGGTCTACCCCTCCCCGTTCAAGGCGTCGAACTGCGGCCGGGTCATTCGGTGCCTCCTCCAGCTGGACAGCCAGCGTCTGGAGCATCGAGGCAAGCAGTGTGCGAGCCGACGAATCAGGGTGGATAATAAGGATTCGGTTCTCGTTCATTGGTGCTTCTCGATGCCAGCCCGCCGCCTTCGATGACGGGGCTACCAGCGTCCTTCACAAGTGGCCGAAGCCATTCGGCCGGCTCGAGCAGGGTCTGACGCAACGGTTCGAGGAATCATCGCTCTGGGGAGAGGAGGGATCACGCCGACTCAAGACATCCTGAACGCATCGACGAGATCGGCGAACATCAGCGGGAGGCCTCCCCTTGGTCCTGAGAACCAAAGGTGGCCAGAGTCGGAGCGTCACGCCCGAGGGTGGCTGCGACGATAGGCTTCGATCAGTCGCTCCCGAGAGACATGAGTGTAGACCTGGGTGGTTGTCAGTCGACGATGACCGAGCAACTCCTGCACACTTCGCAGATCGGCACCCCGGTCGAGCAAATGGGTTGCGAAACTGTGCCGCAAGGCATGCGGACTGGCGTTCGGATCAAGCCCCTTGGCCCGCAAGTGGTTTTGAAAAAGCCGGTCGACACTCCGAGTCGAGAGCCGACTGCCATAGCGGTTCAAGAAAATCGCCGGTTCGCCTGGCCGATCCGGTTGGCGGACCTCCAGCCACCGAGCCAGCCAGGCCATGGCCTCGGGACCGATCGGAGCCAGTCGCTCGCGACGCCCCTTGCCTCGGACCCGCACCGTTCCTCGTTCCGGGTCCAGATCGTCGAGGTCCAGGCCCACCAACTCGGCGACCCGGAGTCCTCCGCCGTACAGGGTTTCAAACATCGCTCGATCCCGGATCCCAAGCGGCGTTCCCGTCGGCATCCCATCGAGCAAGCTCACCACATCCTCAACACGAAGCGCCCTCGGCAACCGCTTGGGCTGTTTCGGGTTCCGAAGCCCGGCGGTGGGGTCAAGTGCCACCGAGCCTTGCCGTCGGTGGAATCGAAAAAACGAGCGAAGGCTCGCCAGCCGACGCGCCATCGTGCCAGCCGAATAGCCTCGTCCGGCCAGCCAGGCCGAGAAGGCTCGCAATCGCTTCGCGTCCACCTGAAGCGGATCCAGGTCCGCCCCGCCTCCAGTTTCGGTCAGAAATTCGGCATAAACGGCCAGGTCGCCAGCATAACCTCTCAAGGTGTGCTCCGACGCCCCTCGCTCGCGACGGAGATGGTCCAGATATGCGGAGATTGACGGATGCGTCATGGCCCACCCTTGTCTCGACCTCGCGGCGATCGCCAACTCGGAAAGGCCACCCCAATCCTCGACGACCTCTCCCATGTGTTGATCGGCTCGATGAAGGCCACCACGCGAGTTCACCTGACCGGACCCTCCAACGATCCGCACCGTTGCGTCTTCGTCCGATTCAATGCTCAGAGAAGGCCCCATCACGTGAGGAGTCATCGCTTAGATAAACCTGTTACGGGTTAAGAAAACGTAAGAACAGGTTTGTGATTGGTGTCATGGATCGACGTGATGATGTCGATGATACACAGGCTACGCGAGCAGTCGCATCGTGTGACGTAGACTCAACAGCTTTAAGACGAAAAAAGCGTTCTCAGTCCACTCCGCTGAGTTCGCCTCCTCCACCGGCTTGACAGGACGTCTTGGCTTGAACCGTTCGTTGCCACGCCTCAACAACCTTTCCAGAGCGTTGGGGGCCTTTACCGCTGAGATCACGGGTGGATCGCCACTGTTCTCGCTGGGGGACTCTCTCTCGGCAGGGCCAAGGCGGTTGGGGTGGGGAATTCGGAGGGGACGATCGAGAGGCCTTTCCTCGACCGTGGTCTCGGAGCCCCGTTGCTCCGACCCCATTCAGTTTCAGAACGGATTGCGGTGATGTGAGGAGCGTGCTAATCTCGGGAGGATAGGCGAATTTCTTCGAGACAGGTTCTAGGGAGCGTCATACGCCATGTCATCCGCAGGCGGGGGAGAAACGCTGACCCATCGCCTCATCCTTCCTCGAGACGCCAACCACCACGGCACCTTGTATGCCGGTGTCCTGCTTTCACTGGCGCTTGAGGCCGCTTATGCGACTGGCTATCGAACGCTTGGAGAACGCGCCAATCTTGTACTCAAACGCGTGCTCGACCTCCGTTGCTTCGAGCCGGTTCCCGTCGGCCGAGTGGTTGAGTTACGCGGACGAGAGGTCTACCGGACCAGGGCTCAGGTCGTGGTCGCCTTGCGCGGAATGCCGCTCGTCGGACGATCCCGAGACTGGATGGACGGCCTGATGCAGTTTGTCCAGGTCGATACCGACGGGCGTCCGGTCCCGATCGACGAATCGCTCGACGAGGCGCTTCTTCCGACCCCTGCCTCCTGGGAAGAACTCCAGCGCCGGGCTCAGCAGTTGCTGGCGGTCCGGGTCCGCCCGCATCGAACTCTCCCCGACTGATCCCAGACGCCAACACCCGGACTCTCCGGTCAATCCCCCAGGGTGCCGAGGCCGTCGTCCTCGTCCGAGACATCTTCAGGAGGCCTCAGGGGCAACTGAAAGAGAAATCGCGAGCCGACCCCGTGAGTCGACGTGACCTCGATCCGCCCGCCATGTTCCCGGACAATCTTGTCCGAGACCGGCAAGCCGATTCCGGTCCCCCTCGCTCCCTTGGTCGAGGCGAAAATCTCAAAAATGGTCGTAAGTTCCGATTCGGGGATGCCCACCCCATTATCTTCGATCGCAACCAGCACTCGATCGTGCTCGGCGTCAGCGCTGGTCGAGACGCTCACGAGGGCGTCGGGACGCCCTTCCGCGGCGTCCAGCGCATTGGTGACAACGTTCAGCACAGCGCGATGGATGCCGTCGGGATCAAGCTGCACGGTTGGCAGGTCATCGGCGGGTTGCCAGTTGAGCGTCACACCCAGCTCATCGGCCCGCGATTGCATCAGCTCGACCACGTCTCCCACAACCTCATTCAGGTCGGTCAACTCCAGGACCGGGTCTCGATCCTTCGAGAAGGAAAGCATGTCCATGACCAGGTTGTAGATCTTCGCCTGGTTCTTCTCGACAATTCCCCAGCCTCGACGGGTGATGCTTTCATCATGCTGGCTGAGCCCCATCTCAACGAGGTAACTTCCCCCTTTGATTCCCTGTAAGATGTTCTTGATATGATGGCTTAAGGTGGCGATCGTTTGGCCGACGGCCGCCAGGCGTTCGGCTTCAAGCTTGTCTCGGTAGAAGTTCGTACTCTCGATGGCCAGGCCGGACTGATGGCCAATGGCCACCATGAGCATCAGATGCTCCTGCGTGAACTTGCCGCGTGGACGGCCTCGATCCGGCCCATCGACCACCATTTCCCGAGATCCTCGCACGTCGGCGTAAAGCACGCCGAGCGTTGTGTGCCTTCCCTGGACCGGCACGCAGATCGCTTCCCGGATGCCGTAATCGACGATCGACTGCGACGGTCCGAACCGACGATCGACCGGAGCATCAAAGGTGATGACCCCCTGACCCTCGGTCAGGACGTGGTCAACGATCGACCGAGAGATCCGCATCCGTTCGTCCGGGTCCTGCACCGGTCCTCGCCAACGAACGGCCTTGGGCGTCAGCTCTCCCCGAGGGTCGAACAGGAGAATCGCCCCCCGATCCGCACCGATCGACTCAAACACCAGCTCCAGGATCTGAGGGAGCAGCGCCTCGGGGTCCAGCACATCGCTGATCGCCCGGGTTGCCTGGTACATGACCGACAGGTTCGCCAGTCGAACCTTTAACCATTCGCCGGCTGATTCAGGAGCACCAAGCATCTGCGAACCGTGCCCGACCGGCAAGCTTCGGACGATCTCCGACCGGTCCTCGGCCCGCGCCAGGGCCAGCACGTCGACCCGGTCGGTGAGGTCGTCCTTCGCCGACAGTCCCGCATCGAACACCAACACGGTCGAGCCGATCTGAATCCGATCGCCCGGCTTCAAGGCGGCTTCGTCGATCAGCTCGCCATTGAGAAACGTGCCATTGGCCGATTGGAGGTCCACGAGTCGCATTCCACCCGAGACCTCGGGACGGATCTCAGCGTGGCGTCGAGACACTTCACTGTCATGAAGCCGGATCGGAATAGAGCGCTCGCGGCCCAGTGCGGTCGGTTGCTCCGGTAGCTCGAAACGCTTGCCCCGATCGGCCCCCTGGACCACCAGCAACGAGGCCACGGCGATACTCTCCCGAGAGGGGTGGGGATGTTTCTCCGGGCCATTCCCGAACACATTTCCCTTCCGACAGGCTAGCGACGCGGTTCCGCGCTCGTCAACCCGCTCTCCAGGGGTTGTGGCTGTGATCGTCGTAACGGCACGGATGTTGCATCGGGGAGGCTCGAATCATCGATGGCAATTGATTGAGTGCGACGAGACAATCTGTCCGACACCGCCTCAAGACCTCATGTTTGTCCCTCGATGCCTGGACTTCAACCGTTGGAAACCAATGATGGATTGGACCGATCAGCTCCATTTCGGACCTTTCAAACCCCTTGAGTGGATCGAAGGGAACTTGCCAATCGAAGATCACGGCCTGATCGGCGACGGCATGACCGGAGCGCTGGTCGGTCGCGACGGGGCGATCGACTGGCTCTGCGTTCCTCGGTTCGATGCCCCTCCCGTTTTCTGCCGAATCCTCGACACGCAACGGGGCGGGGCCTTCATCGTCGCCCCCGAAAGCCTCCAAGCGTCTCGACAGTCGTATCTTGACGAGACCGGGATTCTGGCCACCGAAATGCGTTGTCCGACCGGACTCGTCCGGGTGCTCGACGCCTTGACGTTTCACCGAGGCTCGATCCTCGCTGACGACGCCCAGGCCGCCCGGGGCGAGCTCGTTCGATGCGTCGAGGTTCTGGAGGGGACCGTTCGCCTCCGGATTTCGATCGCCCCTCGCGAGCAAGCCCACCTCCATCGCGACGGCGAATCGTGGCAGATCTGGCACCCTGACCGTCCCGAGATCATCTTGCACCTCCGGGCCGATCGCCCGCTCGATGGCCCCCACACCGTGTTCGAGCTCAAGGCGGGTGACCGAATCAACCTGACCCTTCGATGGAATGGGGTTGAGAAGGATGACCGATCCACCCCCCCGTTACAGGCCATCGACGACACAATTAAAGCCTGGAAACGCTGGCTAGGATGCCTGACCTACACCGGTCCTCAAGCATCGCTGGTCCGACGATCGGCAATCACCTTGAAGCTCATGGACAATGTCGAGAACGGCGCCATTGTGGCCGCCCCCACCTCTTCGCTTCCCGAGCAAATCGGCGGCGTCCGCAACTGGGACTACCGCTACGCCTGGATTCGTGATGCCGCGTTCTCCGTTTACGCGCTCCGACGGATCGGCGTCACACAAGAGGCACGAAGCTTCCTCGCCTGGGTACTCGAGATCATTGACCGGGACGGGGGTCGGCCCCGAGTGCTCTACACAATCGACGGCCGACAACCTGAGTCGGAGTGGGAAGATCCGTCCTTGACCGGCTATCGAGGCTCCGCACCGGTCCGATGGGGCAATGACGCTGCCAATCAACGTCAGCACGACGTCTTCGGTGAGATCATCGACTGTGCCTTTCAGTGGGTCCGCCTCGAAGGACAGATTAGTGAAGGGCTCTGGAGTCGCCTTCTCCCCTTGATCGAGTCGGCACGCACCGAGTGGAACGAGCCGGATCATGGCATCTGGGAAATCCGCTCGTCAGGTCGACCCTTTACTTACTCGGCTGCGCTCTGTCAGGTTGCACTCGATCGCGGTGCCTGGATTGCGGAGCGACTCAACCTCCCCGGCGACATCGACGGTTGGCGCACGGATGCCGCCCATCTTCGCCAGACCATCCTCGAAGAGGCATGGGACCCCGAGCAAAACGCCCTGACCGAACACATCGGCGGCAAGCAGCGCAGTGGACTCGATTCCAGTGCCCTGACGCTTCCCTTGCGTCGGGTTCTCCGCGCTGATCATCCTCGGATGGTCGCCACCACCGAAGCGATTCGGCGTACCCTTGATGCCGGAAACGGACTCCTGTTCCGCTACCATCCCGAGCGATCACCCGATGGTTTGCCTGGCGAGGAGGGGGCATTCCTCCTCTGCAGCTTCTGGCTCGTCGATAACCTGACTCTCCAGGGACGAATCGACGAGGCTCTCGACCTTTACAATTCGCTGTGTGCTCGCGCCAACTCCGTCGGTCTGCTTTCCGAGCAAATCGACCCCTCCAGCGGCCGGTTCCTCGGCAATTTTCCCCAGGCGTTCAGCCACGTCGGGGTGATTACCTCCGGAGTCACGCTTTCCCGAGCGATCCAAGCCGAAAGCCGCAATCTTGGCCAGGGGACCTGATACCGTACCGGTCCCGACCGCTCGCAACACTCCGGGTCGGTCCGCTTGCCTTGCCGAGCCTCGATCGGCCGATTCTAATGAGAGAGTACGCATCGTCACGCCACCTCGCATCGGTCCGGGCAAGGCCCGTTCTGATCAAAGGTGTTTCGACGACAGGCAATTCCCGCCTGATCCCCCGCTCTCCGTTGCCGATGAGGTCCGCCCGATGGAGTTCCCGCCGATCGCCCAGGTCCGCCAGTCCGTTCCTCAGCCCCGGGTCGATGACATTCCTGGCACCGTCCGCCGCCTGATCCGCGAAAGCCGGATCACCGATCGTGTGCCGGCCGGTGGGCGTGTGGCGGTTGGGGTCGGAAGCCGAGGGATCAACACCATCTTCGTCATTGCCAAGGCGGCGATCGACGAACTCAAGGCGATGGGCTTCCACCCCTTTATTGTCGCCGCAATGGGCAGTCACGGTGGCAACACCTCCGAAGGGCAGCGCGAGCTATTGGCCGAGTACGGCATCACCCCCGATCGCCTTGGCGTCGAGGTGAAGACCGACATGGAAACGACCGTCATCGGCACCAGCCCGATCGGCCTTCCCATCCACTTCGACAATAACGCCCTGGCTGCCGACGGCATCGTTCTGCTCAACCGCGTCAAACCACACACCGACTTCACCAGCGAGTTCGAGTCGGGCATCCTCAAGATGATGGTCATCGGCCTCGGCAAGCGCGAAGGGGCCAGCCAGATTCACAAGCTTGGCCTCACCGGCATGCGGGAGGTGCTCCCGGCCGTGGGCAAGTTCCTGATCAAGAACACCCCCTTCGCGCTTGGCCTTGCCATCCTCGAAAACGCAAAGGACGAACCGGCTGAGATCGTCCCTGTCGATCCCGACACGATCCTCGACATCGAGCCTCAACTCTTGCAGCGAGCCCGAGCTTTGATGGGGCGATTGCCCTTCGATCAGATCGACGTGCTCGTCGTCGGAGAGATCGGTAAGAATTACTCCGGAGCCGGCATGGACCCCAACGTCATCGGCCGACTGATGGTCGAGACGATGCCCGACTTCGACCGCCCAAAGGTCACTCGCCTGGCCGTCCTCGATGTTTCCGAGGAAAGCCACGGCAATATCGTCGGCGTCGGCTTCGCCGACCTGGCCACCGAGCGGATCGTTGAGAAGATGGACCCCGAACCGTTTCGGATCAACGTCCTCACCTCCTGCTTCCTCGAACGTGCCCGGATTCCGATCACCTTGCCGACCGATCAGGAGGTCCTCCGAGTCTGCCTGGAAACCTGCTGGCGGATCTCCCCCGACGAGGCCCGGGTCGTCTTCATCCCCAACACCCTTGAGGTCGATCACCTCTGGGTGACTCCCGCCCTCAAGGCCGATGTCGAGGCTCACCCCCACCTCAGCTTCGAAACCGACTTCCAGTCGATCCCGCTCGACGAGGCCGGAACCCTTGATCAGGAATCCCTCTTTCCCCACAGCGTCCGAGGCCGTCGCGCTTCCGGCGCATACGTCTCCGCCTGACCGAGAGCGGGGCACCAAGGAGCCGCTTGGTGTCCCTCCCTTGCGATCGCCGGGATCAACCTTCGAACGATTTGTAGCTCTGGTCAGTCCTTGACTTCCGACTCGATTCTCTGGATGGGTTTGGTCGGGTCGAACCCTTCCAGCGGGGCATCCTCGGGGTTGAGATCAAACCGGAGCCGGCCGAAGGCCGGCGGGCCTGGAGCGCGTCGAACGGGCATCGGGGCGACAATCCGATCAGGCACGGTCTCTCCCTTCGCCAGGCTCATCGCGTTCCGATAGGCAAGAATGCCGAGCACCCGATCGTCCGCGAAGGCCGCCGCCGAGGCGAACGATCCCTGCACGATGTCGAAGCTCTGCGGGTCCACCAGGAACCCCGCCACCGACACTCCCGTTCCCTTGGGCAGTTCACTCCGCTCGATCGTCGAGCCGAGAAAACTTGTATCGTCTCCCGTCAGAACCATGGCCAGTTCCGGTCGTTCCTTCAACGTCTCCAGCACCATGTTCCCGACGTCATACTGACCTCCCGAAACAGCTTGGGGGCCGGCTCCGATCGTCTCGATCCCTGCCTCGGACAGTGCGTCAAACAGAGCCTGAGCGCGGCGATCTGCCTCGGGAAAATCCTCCGTGTACACAACCAGGGCAGGACCTTCGGACGATTTGCCCAGGGCGGTCGCGTCGGTTGCCGCAGCCTCGACCAACGTCTCAGCGGCGATCCCATAATCGCCCCGGACGATGACCGGCACCGGATCACCGTCGGCGGTCACTTGGTCGAGAATCGTTACGACCTGGATTCCGCGACTCCTGGCCTCGGCAATCGCGGGACCAAGGGTCTCGGCATCATCGACCACGACGACCATTGCCGATGTGCCCTCCTGGCTCACTCGGCGGACGAACTCCGCCATCGATTCTCCGTCACCAGCGGTCCGAACCGTGAAAATTCCATTCTGCTTTGAGGCGTCAAGCTGTGCCGCCTCTTTCCAGATCAACGGCTGCGTCTTCGGCTGGTTCGGCAGCAAAAACGTGATCCGAGGCGACCCGGTCCCCGATTTCGGGATGGCTGGCAGATCCGCCGGCCCCGAAAGACCGCCTTTCTCCCTCGTTGCAGGAGGGTTGCGTTCGTCTTGCGTCTCTCCACAACCCGCGACTAGAACAACCGGCAAGAGGGCTACCCAAACCCACATCGCCGCGGCGGACCGGCTCATCACGGAATCAATCCTCCGACCGGGAACCTTCACCGTTCGTTCCTTTGCCCTTGGAATCGAGCCTCGAGGGGGGCCTGACCGGATCTCCTTCGATCTGTCCTCGCCGTTCTCGGTGCCGATCCTACAGGCGTATTCTACGCAATCTCCCTCCCGATGCCACTGCCACCGGCTACTCCTCCTGGCGCTGATTTGTGTGACTGCCCCCGTCTCTTTTCTCGATACTCTTGTCGTGGACTTTTCCTTCTGTTCCGCTTCCTTCGAGCCGGTTCTCCCTCGATGCGCACCTCACTTCCTCCTCAACGCTTCCATCCCCGACGCCTCCTGCATCGAACCGAACCACGAAGGCTCCTCCGCGCGAAACGAACCCATTTCGGGGGCGCTCCAAGACGGAACGAACCCATTTCAATCTGCGCAACCGCAATCTCGGAAAGCAATTTCGATCAATTACAGTCAGCGCTCCGGAGCGTTCCAGAACCCGTTCCGGATCAGACCAGATTCAGTAGCCGGGCGATCAACGCCACGCTGATCCAGAGCACCTGCGTCACGGCAAGAGTCGCCAGCGCTCGAATCAGTGATCGCCGTCCGAGCCGAGCCATCGACCGGGTCAGAACCGTCTTCGGCATCGGGTCCACGAAGCGAACCACGAGCACATACGCAGGAACAAGCAGCAAGACGGGAAGGATCAGCAGGGTCCCCGTTTCACCAAGGGTCCGCATCAACCCAAACGCCAGCGCGAAGACCGCGACGATCCCCATCACGGTCCGGAGACCGAGTTGTCGGTCCTTCGCCTGGTACACCTCGGGCTGCTGCAAGGGGGTGCCTGGCAGCTCCGAGACGAGCCACCAGAGCAACCCCTGGATGGCCAACGCATGGCCGATCTTCCCGTTGCGGATCAGGGCGGGAACCTCTCTCGACGGAACGAGGTGCAGGCGCAACTCCTCTCCCTCGTCACAGTTCGGTTCGGCGACTTTCCGAGCGTTCCGAATCAGGATGGTCGTGATTCGCGAGGTCAACAGCGACGGGCACGCCCAGACGGTCCCCAGCACGATCGGCGGATCCCCTGCGTATCCGGTTTCCTCCAGAAGTTCCCGAGCCCCGGCCTGGATGGGGTCCTCGCCGGGGTCGAGCAGCCCGCCGGGAGGCTCCAGGCTCTCCGTCGCCGATCCGGCCCGGAACTGCTCGACCAGGATCAAGCGATTCTCCGGAGTCAACGCAATCACATTGACCGCATCGGCCAGGTGAACCACGTAGAAGTCATGAGCGATTCCCGAGCGGCGCGATCGGTACCGTTCCCGACGCAGTGTTATCAGCCAGTTCGATTCGAGGGTCGAGTCCCCCTCCGGCTCCCGGCTCCACGACGCCTGGGCCTGGGCTCGATCTCGCTGCGGCGGCTGGGGTTCGGTCGATGCGCTCATGGGTGGGCCTCGTCGCTAGGGTCGTCGTACGATAGCCGATCCCTGACCCATTCGGGAGCCTCAACCAAGCAGGACCTCCTCGATCACACTCGCCACACCGTCGGCTTCAAACGTCGGCGCCACAAGATCGGCGGCCTGCCGAACTGCTTCGGGGGCCTGACCCATCGCCACACCGAGCCCGGCCCCTTCGATCATCGGCAGGTCGTTCACGTCATCGCCGACCGCCACGATCTCCGACGGGTCGATTCCCCAACGGTCGGCCAGGTGCAGGACAGCCGACCACTTGCTCGCCTCCGTGTTCAACACCTCGCACATCGTTCCCGAATAGGCCGATGTATGCAGCACGAAGGTCCTCAGGATCGCGGGCGCCGCTTCGATCAGGGCCGCCTCGACCTCCAGCATGGCCTCCCGCTCCCCCACGGCAAACAGGTGGAAGTGATCCCCTTGATCGGGCCGGGTCATCCAGTCCGGATCGACCAGAGCGTACGGTCCGTTTCGCTCGACGTACTCATCGAACAGGACCCGTCCGGTCGGACGGGCGGGGATGAGGAAGTCCGGAGGCGTTTCCTCGTGATCGACGATCGAGACGGCCGGCTCTCCCAGGCGTCGCAAGACCTCCAGCACGGCTCGGGTCAGCTCCAATCCCAGGTCAGCCCGCCAGAGGGTCGCGTGGCTGCGCGTTTCCTTGACCAGGGCCCCCGAGTTACACACAACCGGCGCATCAAGGCCCAGTTGTCGAGCGATCGGCAAGGCTCTTCGATAGCGTCTGCCGGTGCAAAGGACCGGTTGAATTCCCGCCGCCGCCGCCCGAGCCACCGCTGCTGCCGTCCGGGGCCGCAAGACGCCATCCTTGCCAATCAGGGTGCCGTCCACATCGAGCGCCAGCAGCTTGTACGAGGGCATGGTCCGACTCTTCGGGACGATGGGGAGAAGCGACTTCGGCCGGTTGAGCGATGCAACCATCGTAGGCCGACGGTCCCTTACCGGCAATCACAGCACCCTGCTTCTCCCTCTCCGTTCCAGTTCGAGCGTATGATAGGTCCCAACGAGCGACTCTCCCGACCCTTCTCGGAGCCTCCGACGATGACCCTCGCGAGCCTCTTCACGATCCCCGTCGCCGCCGCGCTGCTACTCATCGCCCCATCGGGAGCCGAAACTCCGCCACCGGCCGACCTGTTCGATCGCGGGAATCTCGTCGCCTGGTGCATCGTTCCGTTCGACGCCTCCCAGCGAGGCCCCAAGGAGCGGGCCGCGATGCTCGACCGCCTTGAGCTTCGTCGCCTTGCTTACGACTGGCGGGCCGAACACCTCCCGACCTTCGAGGAGGAGTTGAACACCCTCGACCGCCACGGAATCGAGCTGACCGCCCTCTGGTTCCCGACCTCGCTCGACGACACCGCCCGGTTCTTCCTCGACACCCTTGCCGAGCACCAGCTCACCCCCCAGCTCTGGGTGACCGGTGGAGGCGAGCCGACCACCTCTCCCGAAGACCAGGCCGCCCGCCTTGCCGCCGAGGCCGATCGCATTCGCCCCATTGCCGAGGCCGCCGCCGAGATCGGATGCACCGTGGCCCTCTATAATCACGGCGGGTGGTTCGGCGAGCCCGAAAACCAGGTCGCCATCATCAAGGCCCTCGACCTGCCGAACGTCGGGATCGTGTACAACTTGCATCACGGTCACCCGCACCTCGACCGCTTTCCCACCTTGCTTGAAACGATGAAACCCCATCTGCTCGCCTTAAACCTCAACGGCATGGACCGCGATGGCGAGGCGAAGGGCCGTAAAATCCTTGTGATCGGCGAGGGGGAAGAGGATGCCCGGCTGCTCCAGACGATTCGTTCCAGCGGCTGGTCCGGACCGATCGGTATCCTCGACCATGTCCCCGAGGCCGATGCCGAGGTCCAGCTTCGGGCCAACCTCGACGGCCTGACGCGCCTGCTCGAATCGATCGACGAGAATCACTGATCGATGAAGTGGTCCGTGTGATCCCGAATCTCCGACGAACCCAGGTGATGAACGCTCGAATTGCCTTTCCTCACGGTCCCGGTCTTGGCGGGAATCCCCCCAACCCCGTATCATGTGTTGGAACTTCAAACGCGGAGCGAGGATGATTCCCGACCAGATGAAAACCGATCGAACCTTCCATTTTGTCAGCCTTGGCTGTCCGAAGAACACCGTCGATTCCGAGCGGATGCTTGGTCTACTGGCACAGGACGGCTACGTACCGGTCGCGGCTCCCGATGGTGCGGACCTGGTGATCGTTAATACTTGCGGATTCATCGACGCCGCCCGCGCGGAAAGCCTGGCCGTGATCCGCGAAATGCTCGATCGCAAGGCCACCGGACAGGTCCGGGGGGTGGTCGTCGCCGGCTGCCTGGCCGAACGTCAGAAAGACCTGCTGCTCGAAGAGGTTCCGGAGGTTGATCAGGTCATCGGCGTGTTCGGTCGAGAAGAAATCGTCAAGGCGGCCGACCGCATCCTCGGCGGGCTCGACGAGCAACGCTCAATCTTCAATCCCGCCCCGATCCGGGCGATGGACGATACCGCCCGCTTGCGGATCACCCCCCGCCACCTGGCCTACCTGAAAGTTTCCGAAGGCTGCAGCCGCTTTTGCACCTTCTGCGCGATTCCGTACATGCGGGGCAAGCATCTGACCAAACCGATCGAGGCCGTCGTGGCCGAGGCGAAGGAGCTGGCCGCCGACGGTGTTGTCGAGCTGAACCTCGTTGCCCAGGACATGACCTACTACGGTGTCGACCTCTACGGTCGCCCCCGACTGGCCGAGTTGCTCCAGGAACTGGACCAGGTCGACGGCATCCGCTGGATCCGCATTCTCTACAACTATCCAAATTACTTCACCGATGAGTTGTACGAAGTCCTCGGCTCGTCTGAAAAGATCATTCCGTACCTGGACATGCCGCTTCAGCATATCAACGACCGCATGCTCAAGATGATGAACCGTCGCCACACGCGGGCCGAGACGGTCGAGATTATCCGGCGCCTTCGCGACGTGATGCCGGGACTCGTCTTGCGAACAACCTTCATCGTCGGCTTCCCTGGCGAGACGGACGAAGAGTTCGAAGAACTTCTGGACTTCGTCAAGGAGACAAAGTTCGAACGGCTCGGCGTCTTCCCCTATTCGTTCGAACCCGATACCCCGGCCGCCAAGCTTCCCGGCCACCTGCCCGACGACATCAAGGCCCATCGTCGCGATCGGGTGATGGAGGCCCAGCAGGCCATCGCGTTTGACTTCAACGCCTCACTCGTCGGAAAAACGCTTGATGTCTTGATTGACGGCCCAGCACCCTCCCATCTCGGGCCGGGGGTCTGGGTGGGGCGATCCTACGCGGACGCTCCCGATGTTGACGGCCTTGTCTTCGTCCGCGACCGGAACCTGCGGGCAGGGGACTTGATTCCTTGCGAGATCCTCCTGACCGAAGGATATGATCTGGTCGCCCGGCCGGTGGAGGGAGCTGCCCCGAAGCGCAAGAACCGACCTCGGCCGAGGGCGAAAAAACTCCCTCCGGCATCTCCCTTTACCATCTTGCCGGGTTGACCAGCGATCACGGTCCCTCGAAGATCAGTCGCTCATGCGATGACGTTTCCTTCGATTGCATAGAGGATCCGCGATGCGAGTTGAGGCCAGTCCCAGCGCGAGCAAGCCGATCGGGGTTGTGAACATCCCGAACGCGCTCAGTGTGGCTCGCTTGTTCTTCGGGGTGGCAACGCTCTGGCTGATCGAAGTTGATTGGTACATTCCGGCGTTAGTCCTGTTCCTGATCGCGGCTGTTACTGACGCCCTGGACGGCTATGTGGCCCGACTGCTGAAGCAGGAAACAGCCTTCGGGCGGCAGCTCGATCCCATGATCGACAAGCTCTTGATTGCCTCGGTCCTGATTTTCCTGGTTGCCATTCCCGGCAGCGGCGTCGCGGCCTGGATGGCATCGGTCATCGTGGTCCGAGAGCTGGTCATTCAGTGGCTTCGCAGCATGATGGAAGGAAAAGGGGTGGCCTTCGGTGCCAAGATGGCCGGCAAGCTCAAGACGGTTGTTCAGTGTGCGGCGATCGTGGCCGCGCTTCTGACCCTCGCCCTCAGCCCCGACCCGGCCACCTGGGTTCTGATCAGTCGCGATCTCCTGATCTGGGTTGCCGTGCTTTTGACGATCTATAGTGGAGTGGAATACCTGGCCGTCGCAGCGCCGAAGCTGCGCAATATGTGATGGTGTTCCGATTCGAATGCCTTCGTTTCCTTGTCTGATCCCCGAGTGACCGACCCATGACCTGGTTCGAAGCCCTGACCCTGGCAGTGCTCCAGGGCCTGACGGAATTCTTGCCGGTTTCCAGCAGTGGGCATCTTGCGGTGGCGTCCTCCCTCTTTCACTCGCTGGGGGAGGTCGAGGATCGTCCCGATGGTCTCTTTTTTTTCGTGATGCTCCACCTAGGGACTTTGCTGGCGATCCTGGTCTTCTATCGCCGTGTGATGTGGTCAGGAGCCCGGGCGTTGTTGAGCGGAGGCGGTGTCGGGGAAACCCCCTCCCGCGCAATTGTTGTGCGGAGCGGGTTCCTGGCGTGTGTCGCGACCTTGCCGGCGGTCGTCGTCGGGCTGACTTTGAAGAGGACTGTGGACGAAGCCTTCGAGAACATCCTCGTCCCCGGTTTTGCGTTCCTTATAACGGCGGCCTTGCTGCTCTCGACCACTCGGATGAAGGCGGGGTTGAAGGGACCCGCGGAGACGACCTGGGTCGACGCCTTGCTCGTAGGCCTGGCTCAGGCATTCGCCATCACACCAGGCATCAGCCGGAGCGGTTCGACCATCGCCGCCGCCCTGGCGCTGGGGTTCTCGCGCACCTGGGCCGTAGGCTTCAGCCTTCTGATCAATGTCCCGGCGATTCTCGGGGCGTCGGTCCTGGTCGGGAAAGATCTCCGGATCGATTCCCTTGCTCCCGAGGTCATTCAGATGACTGTCCTCGCGACGATCCTCTCGGGGATTGTTGGGTATGGTGCGATTGTCTGGCTGGTTCGGATTGTCCGATCGGGTCGACTCTGGTATTTTTCTGTATACCTGGTGCTGCTTTCGGTGGTGGTGCTGGGGACTGTGGCGATGACCGGGCGAAGCACCGAGTCGAGGGAGATGACCGATGGGCAAGGCCACCGATCGGCGACTTTGGACTGGCCCGGTGGGGTCGGCCTGGTTCGATCGGGTCCGGGGACCGAAGGGGCGGGCGACGACCTGGATCGTGCCGACTCCCCTGGCTCGTGACCGCCTGGCCCGTCGGCTCGCACAGGCTCCCGTCCGGTCACCCGCTGACCAAGTCTTCTGCTGGGCCGATCTCTGGCACGACCTCCGGACCGGCGACCCTGGAGGGCCCCTCTGCCTGGCTCCGGCCGGAGTTCGGGCTGCCTTGAAAGCGGCCATCGAGCAAGCCAGGGGGAACGGAGCCTTGCCCGTTTCGACGTCGGTGGCGGATTCCTCGGGCTTTCGCCGCCGAGTCTTCCGTCGGATTGCTCGATGGATGGCCGCAGGTCGGGCACCGACCGACCTTCCCCCGCCCATCGGCGCGGTTGAGGCCGAGGTTCGAGCGGTTTACCAATGCTATCAAGATGTGCTTGCGCGACTTGGGGCCGTGGATGAGGCGGGCTTACAGTCCTATTACGCCAGCTGGCTCCACCTGACCCGAACACTTCCCCGGGCCTGGGGATCGGTTGATCGGTTGGTCGTGGTGGAACCTCCAACCGAGGATCGTCCCGTCCGGCTTGCTATTGACGCGATGCGGCACTCGATCGCTCAGTTTGGGTTGGTCCTGACCTTTGACGGAGATCTGTCCCGCGCCGAGGTTGATGCTCCGGCCGCACGATTTCGCGAACGAATGCTCGCGTGGGGGTTCCTTGAAACGTCGATCGAGCCGTCCGATGATCGCCCTGCCGGGCTTGTCTCGCTCGACCGACACCTGTTCCGAGAAGGGGAGGATGGTCAGGCTCGGGTCGATCAAGCCGAGGGACTCGCGCTTCAGGGAGCCTCGACCGGAGAGGGTCTGGCCCGTGTTGCGGCTGTCTGGGCTCGCGAACGCCTGGCCAGGGGGGAACCACCTGAGGAACTCCTGATTCTTGTCCGATCCTGGGATGAGCAGGCGTCGATCGCCGTCGAAACGCTCCGGGCCTGGGGGTTGGCCGTCGCCACCGGGAGCGATCGGCCCATCGGTTCCGACGCGGCAGTTCAGGCCCTGAAACTGGCAATGACCGTGCCGGTCGAGGACTGGGACACAGAACTCCTCGGCCGATTGCTCCGAAATGGCCGGATCCGCCCCGACTGGGACGAGGCCAGAGCGCATCCGATGGCCCTTGCTGCCACTGCCGCTGCCCTGCGCGAGGCCCGTGTCTACCGAGGTGACGATGCCATCGCCGAGGCCCTGGGCCAGATGGTTGATCACTCACCTTCGGGAACCGAAACAACCTCCAAGCCCGATTACCTTCGCCGCCATCGTCAACGCCTCGCGTGGTTGGGCGGAATTGCCCTGCCGGTCTTTGAGCGTCTATCTGAATCCCTCAAGGCCGTGGCTGTCAGCGGTTCCTGGTCGGAACAGGTCGATCGCCTGGCAGGGCTGGCGATTGATCTGGGGCTCGATCCCGAATCAGAGTCCGCACTTGGGCATCTGTTCGGCGCACTTGATGATCATGCGATGGTGCTCGATGGACTCGGGAAAGGGGGGGAATCGTGGACCTGGTCGGCGTTCGTCGCCGAGCTCGAAGCGATTCTCCAGGACTTGCCCGCCCCGGAGGCGCCAACGGCCGGGGCCATCCGGTTTGCCACCGTTGATGAGGCGTCCGGAGTGCTCACGCGCCACATTCTCCTCACGAACCTCGCCGAGGGGACCTTCCCCAACCGATCCTCCGTGGGGCCGACCGCGGATCCTGAGGATCAGTCTCACGACGCACCCGAACCCGAGCACGAGGAGGAGCGACTCGAACTCGACGATGAAACCAGGGCTCCGATCATCCGCCGAAGTGCTGCGGGACAGATGCGTTTGCGTTTTGATGAGACACCGATCGCCTCCTCAGAGCCGACTGCGTTTGGTCGGGAGATGGCTCGATTTCTCCGCGTGCTGGGCTCCGCAGAGAGGAGTCTGACCCTGGCCTATCCGACAAGTGATGAAAAAGGGGTCGATCAGCTCGCAGCCGGGTTCCTGGTCGAGGTCGAGACACTCCTGTCTGATGAGGTCAGGCAACTTGTGGTTCGGGATAACCGGAAGCTTGATCCGGCGCTTCGGGAAACGACGCCGCAGTCACCGCTGGAACACCGAGTCCGAGCGATGGCCCGAGCGGTGATCAACGATCCGAGCGAACTGGCCATGCTCGCATCGGTTCCTGAACATCGATCATTGCTTCGGGCCTCGGCCTCGGCCTTACTGATCAACGAGCGACGGTCCAGGATTCCTCCCTGGCGGCCTCGGCGACACGGAATCAGCCGATTCGAAGGGATGCTCCGCGACCCTCGGATCATCCATCGGCTGTCCTCCGAGTTTGGTCCGGCGTATACCTTTAGCGCCAGTCAGCTGGAATCGCTGGCATTTTGTCCTTTTCAGTTCTTTCTCAGATATGTTTTGCGTCTTGATCCGATTGAGGAGCGCGACGAACTGGAGGAAGACCGGACCGCCGGCGGCAGCCTGATGCATGCGGTACTCGAAAGTTTGCATCTGGGTTTGCGCGACGAACCACCCTCTGACGGAATTCTGCTCGACGAGGCAATCGCCGATCGGATCGAGCGGGCTGTCCGAGACGAACTGGAGCGTGAGGTCAGGCCCAGCTCCGACGTGGGCCTGGGACTCAGGGCGATTGACGCCGAACGCATGGCACGGATCGGAAAGTCCTATGCTGACCAGTTCCGTCATTATTCAGAGTTATTCGGGCGTGATCTGGCTCCGGAGCATTTTGAATTCTCGTTCGGTGATGAGGAGCACCGTGACGGCCCGGCCCTCGTTCTGGGCGAAGGTGAGGAGCAAGTCCGGCTTCAGGGGATGATTGATCGGATCGACCTGACGCGGCATCCGTCCGGGTTGCTCTTTCGAGTGATTGATTACAAGACAGGCTCAGTCCCCTCCCGGAAGAAGCTGGAGGAGGGACTGGCCTTGCAGCTTCCGCTCTATGCGATGGCGGTTGAGCGGGCCTTGTCAGCCGAAGAAAATCCTCGGGCGATCGACGCCGGCTACTGGGCCTTGCGGGGCAAGGGGTATGCCCCGCTCGTGACACTGGCCGAATACCGGGACGGCGACCTCTTCTCCCGAGAGGGTTGGAAACCCGGTCCCGACCGGATCGTTCGGTTCGTGCTTGATCTGGTCGATCGCCTTCGACGCGGCATGTTGCCTGCTCAGTTCGAGAAACCCGACTGCGAACGGAATTGCGATTACCGAACCGTTTGCCGCTTCCATCAGGTCCGACAGGCCCGCAAGCCCTGGCCCGAGGCCCCGACGATGAGTGAGCCGGGCGAGGAGGACCATCGATGAAAGGCTCGGAGCAAACTTCCGAAGGTCTCGTACTGATCGAGGCGGCCTCGTCCCCTCCGCCGACTCCCGAGCAGCAACGGGCGCTCGATGCAAAGGTAAGCGTTGCGCTGGCGTCTGGCGCGGGTTGTGGAAAGACCCGGGTGTTGACCGATCGGTTTGTCCTTGCGTTGAACGATCGAATGGCGCTCGATCGCCTTGTCGCCGTGACATTCACCGAGAAGGCCGCAGCCGAGATGCGCGGCCGGATCCGGGCCGAGTGCCGACGCCGGATCAACGCCGGAGGGACCGACGCTCACCACTGGCGACGGGTCCTTCGAGGACTGGAAGCAGGGCGAATCGGCACCTTTCACGGATTCTGTCTTGAACTGTTGAAGCGATTTCCGGAACAGGCAGGGTTGCCTCCGGAATTTGGCGTTCTGGAGGAGTCGATCGCCCCCACGCTCCGGGATGAAGCACTGCGAATCTGCATGCGTCGGTGGCTTGCCGCCGGGCATCCCGATCTCGTCGCCCTGGCCGTCGAGCTGGGGCTCGATGCTGTTCGGAACGGGTTACGCTCGCTCTTGCTCGGCCGAGCCCTGGCCAACCCAGGCCAGTGGGCCGAGTTGAGTCCTGCCGAGTTGGTTGATCACTGGCAATCGGCCTGGTTGAGCGAGGGGCAACCGTCGCTCCTCCAACGATTCGTGGATGAAGCCCGTCCGCTGCTTGAACTGCTGCGGAGCCATGAATGTGAGCACCCCGTCGGTGCCGAGCGTCGAGCCGTTCTGCTCAGCGAAATTCCTCTGTTGCCCGAAGCTCCGCATCCGGAGCTTTCGTTTGAAATGATTCGAGACCATGCCACGGTTGCGGGAGGAGGAACGGGAAAGCACTGGACGTCAATTGACGTCTACATGAGTGTGCGCGATGGTTACAAGACGCTTCGCGATGCCGTCGATCGCACCCGGAAATCGCTGCAGTGGGATGAGGATTTGACCCGCCGATCCGCTGAGCTGGGGGTTCGTTTCGCAGCGTTGGCTCGGGAGGCGCTGGAGGAGGTGGATCGGTTGAAACGGCGTCGGGAATTCGCCGACTTCGATGATCTCCTGATCAAGGCCCTGTCGTTGTTGCTCGATCGTGGAGACGACGTCCTCGCGTCGCTTCGCGAAGAGATCGAATTGCTTCTCGTCGATGAGTTTCAGGACACAGACCCGATCCAGGGCGCCATTGTTCAGGCTCTGGCCGGGGATGATCCCGCGATGGGTCGTTTATTTTTGGTCGGTGATTCGAAGCAGTCGATCTATCGCTTTCGAGGGGCCGAGCCGACGATCTTTACCCGATTTCGAGACGGTCTGGAGGAAGAGGGGCGGCTCTCGTTGACCGGCAACTTCCGGAGTGTGCCCGGGGTGATTCACTTCGTCAATGCGCTCTTCGCGGATCTGTATACGGATCCCTCGGAGGCCCTTCGAGCCGAACGCGCCGTGCTTTCGACACCGGACGACCCCCCAGCCGTTGAGTTCCTCTGGGCGTATGAGCCGGAATCCTCAGGACGATCGAAAACGGCGACAAGACGGGTCGAGGCGGGGTGGATTGCCCGCCTCATTGCGGATCGACTCGAGCAGGGGTGGACCATTCAGGACCCGAAGGATGGCAGGTGGCGTCCGGCCCGACCCAATGACATCGCCATTCTCTTCCGAGCCTTGACGAACGTCGGAGTGTACGAGGAGGCGCTTGCCGCTGAGGGGCTCGATTATCACACCGTCGATGGCTCGGCGTTCTTTGCTCAGCAAGAAGTGCTCGACGTGGTCAACCTGCTGGCGGCGATTGAAGATCCGTTCGATCCGCTTGCCCTGGCAGCGACCCTTCGAAGCCCCTTCTTTGGCATCAGCGACGAGGGACTCTACTGGCTCGCCAATTCCCGACCTGACCATCGGCCGGCCGATTTGCAGCAGAACCTCCGGAGCGCCGATCAGATCGTCGAGCTTGGCCCGGCGGATCGTCGTCGCGCGATTCGGGCGCGAGAACTCCTGTATCGCTGGCGATCGCTCAAAGATCGAGTTCCGATTGCAACGCTCTATGATCATGTGCTTGATGAATCGGGGTTTGAAGCGGCGATCGTGGCCGATCCGCTGGGCGAGCGTAAACGGGCTAACGTGCGCAAGCTGGTCCGTCTGGCGGGGTCGTACGATCGCGGGGGATATCCACTGGCCGATTTCGTGGCCCGGCTCCGGAACGATCTGCGGACCCTCGCTCGGGAGGACCAGGCCGCCACGAACACCGAGCAAGGGGATGCGGTTCGCCTCTTGACCATTCACCGGGCCAAGGGTCTCGAATTCCCGATCGTCATCGTGCCTGACCTCGATCGTGCCGCTCCTCCTCGATCGCAGTCAGTGATCGTGCATGATCGCTATGGACCGATCGTCCGCACGACTCCCGAGCCGGGCGAGGACCCCCCGAGCTTTGGGCAGGACAACTCACCTCGGGGGCTTGGCGAACTGTTGTACCGCGCCTCCGAGGATCGTGAGGAGCGAGCCGAAGCCGACCGACTCTTCTACGTGGCTGCCACCCGAGCGGTCAGTCATCTGATTCTTTCCAATGGGTTGAACAAGCCTCTGCTGCTCGGGGATCGCAGTCAGGAATCGTCTCGACAATCGTTCTACCGACCCTATTCCCCGGCAATGGTGCGCATTCATCAGCGCTTTGATCTGACGAACGGGTCGTTGCTGGCCGAGATTCCGGACGATTGGCCGGCTCCGCGAGTTGAAGTGATCACACGATCGCCGGAGCGGCAATCGTTGCGGAATGCCGTCACACGCAAACGCTTGGATCGATTGACGATTGCCCGAACGATTGTTCGGGCCACTTCAGGAGCGGCTCCCGATCGCCCGACTCCGGTGATGCGTCCGACCTGGATCGAGCATCTGCCGGAAACGGGGCTGCCTCCTTTTGCGAGTCGGGTCTTTCGCCTGATCCGAGGGGTTCTGTGCAACCCGGATGCTGCCTGGGTCGCCGACCCCATCGCGGCAATTGAGCGAGCCGGTCGCGCGACGATCCCGGCATCACCACGTCGCGTGGTCGACGCGGCGAAACATCTGGTCATCCCCTGGTGTGCCGGATCGCTGGCCCGTCGGATCGCGGCCGCCGAGGCTCGGGTCGGTAGGCTTTCCTGGACAGTTCTTGAAGACGGAACCGGCCCGGAGCCGATCGACGGTGTGCATCGGGGGGAGCTTGATCTGGCGTTTCGTGAAGAGGGATCGTGGAACCTCATCGTCTGGGAGCATCCGCAGTCGCCGTTGGGATGGGGAGAGCGTCGGCTCGTACTCTCAGGACGGGCCGCTCCGGGGCTGGGGCTTGGCCGGATTAAGGAGGGTTGGCTCGTTCGTCTTTCGGCCGATCCGGACGACGCTCTGGAGCAGAGGCTCGACCGTCGGCGGTTCTCTCGTACAATCACCGGCGATGATTCTTCCGCTCGCTCCCGAAGTCGACCAGTCCGCCAGCGATCGACTGGGGCGTCTCGATCCGAGGCCGACCATGACCGCTCTTGATTCGACCATCGACCCCAAGAATCACCCCGACCTGGCCCTGGCTCTGGCCCTGGCCGCTGCCGCGACCGAGACGATCCTCCCTTTTTTTCGTCGCTGCGCGGTCGAATGGAAACCGGATGGAACGGAGGTGACGGCGGCCGACCGCGCTGCCGAGGAACGCATCCGGGACCTCTTGCGCCAGGAACGGTCCGATGATGGCATCCTCGGCGAGGAATTCGGCGAGCAACCCGCCCGGAACGGAAGCAATCGCCAGTGGATCATCGACCCGATTGATGGGACGGCGGCCTTTGCTCTGGGCTTGCCGATGTTCGGCACGCTGGTCGCCCTGGTGGAAGGAGACGAGCCGGTGATCGGTGTAATTCACCAACCCGCCACCGGAGAAACAACCTTTGCCGCCAAGGGGGCCGGTTGCTGGTGGCGTCCGTCACCCGACGAGCCACCGGAGCGCGTGACAGTGGCTCCTCCCGTCCCACTGAGCGAGGCCTATGCCTCCACGACCGGCCCCCATTCGAGTGACATCCAGGCGACCGTCGGACAGATTCCGTTTCGACTCACGCACCTCATCCGGTCGGCCCGGAGATTTCGGTTTGTGGGAGATTGTATTCAGCACGCGCTTGTCTGTCGGGGGAGACTCCACATTGCCTGGGATTCGTTGATGAGTCCCTGGGACATCGCGGCCCTTGTGCCCTGTGTCGAGGAGGCGGGGGGGGTGATTTCTGCGCTCGATGGCTCAAGAAACCGTATTCTCTCGGGCCGAAGTCTGCTGAGCACCTGTGACCGGTCCCTGCACGAGGAGGTCTTACGGGTCCTGGCTCCCGAACAGGAGGGCTGAGTTCCGAAGACCACGGCTGCTGGGTTTGTGGATCCCTCGTTCCTGGGGCTCCATCGGGGATGAACATCTGTGATTAAGGTCAATCGCGAGGTGTTCTGTTCTGGTGAGTGGCGACCCGTTCATCAGACGTGGTCCTCGCAGTGCGTCTGGCGTGAGCAAGCCATCGGGAATGGAGTTCGTCCGTACTCTCGATTCCATAAACGGTCTTCAAGGCGCTTTCGGTTCCGAGCCGCTGCGACTCTCGAAGGAATATGAGAAACCGTTTGGGTGAATCGAGCTGAATGAAATATTGAGTCAGTGACGTACTCTGGGCCATGAAGAGATCCCAGTCGCGTTCTCTCGGACTCGAGGCGCCCATCATGGCCCCGGTGCGAAAGACTCGGCCGGAGGAGAGGGAGAGGTCGAGGTTAGCCAGGCGGGCCTCCTGGGCGTCGATCGGCTCGGCAAGAATGGCCATCCCTTCATCGGCCCAGCGGGGGATTTGCTGACCTGGGAACAGATCGGCGAGAACGACGTGTGAGACTTCGTGCGGGGCCACCGCATCGAGCAGGCGGTCGGCATCGGCTCGGAGGTTGATCCGACGCGAAACGACTCGCCCTCGGCTCAGATCAAGGGTCGAAAAGCCAGGAGAATCGGCGGGTTGCCCCGTCATTCGCGCGTAGATTGAGGCATTCGGGTAGACATAGAGATCACATCGAGGAGACCACGAGCGAGCGAGCGCGGATAGGTTCCAGTAGTGATACAGTTGGTCCCGGGCGTTTTCAACCCGTCGGGCGAGCTGATTTGCAAGGGTCGGATCGACGTGGAAGATCCGGAAATTTTCGGTTTCGAGAATCTGCCACGACGATGGGGCGGATTTGGTCGTCTCGCTCGACTCGGACTGCCCTCGAACGATGAAGGAGCTCGGCCTGGCCCCAACGGCCGCGGAGCGTTCGGTCGCCAGACGACGGAGGTACTCACTGAACCAGATTTCAGGAGCCAGGGCGCGGACTTCTCGGATCTCCGCGTGGATGGCCGACCACTCGGCCGGAGTGCTCGGCTGGGCATTGATCCGTCGAGCGACGGCGACGAACCGGCAGTAGGCCCAGACCGGCTTGTGTGATTCAGGTAACTGCCCGCGCTGGGCAAGCATGGCGTACACACGACCGGCATCGTCATATTTTTGCGAGCGGAAGGCCGCATCGGCCGATCGAAGCACGTCGCTCAGCGTCTGGCCTCCGGGGGGACTCGTACTCGATTCCGGGGACGGACCGGGATCGATTGCGATCGGCTCTGCTTCAGAAGCGACGTTTTCTCGTTGAAGGTTGAGGGTTGCCGCAGCAGACGGTTCCAGAGCCGAGGATTGAGCAATGGGCGCAGGCTGGGCGACGATCGTCGGCTCCTCGATCTCCAGGATCGGTTTGGGTTGCTCCTCAGACGGGGCTGGGGGGGGTGATTCGGGAGAATCGAGTGGTGCCTCGGGCTTCGGGGAAGGGGCAGTCGTCTCAGAGAGATCTGAGGACGCCGCCTCATCCGAGGGTGTTGTGGTGGAAGGATCAGACGTCCGACGCGACCGATTGATGATCAGTAAATTCTCGCGATACTGGCGAGCGCGACGTGTGTCTCCCGCGGCCTCTGCCTGTGCCGCGGCCCGTTCATAGGCTCGCCTTAGGTCGTCGAGAACCGCCTCCCGATCGGCCGAGGCGACGGCGAGCAAAGCTGATTCGAGCAAGGTGACAGCCGCCGGGCCGTCACCTCGGCTGAGCGCTTCACGTCCGGCCTTGAGTTCCTCGGGGGGATCGGCCGCCTGGGCGTGGGTGATCGCGGCGGACAGCGACAGCAGGGCCGCGGCCATCAGGGCGGCGGTCGGGGCGTTGAGCCGATGCATGACGGTCCGTGTCCTTCGGTTGTGGTCAACCAATCCGGACGGAGCAATCTGATCCTAATCGGGTCAGATCCTCCGGCGTGCTTTGACACGTCTCGTCGTCGGTGAGGGAGGGCTCAAGTGGTGCGGAGGACGGGCCGAAGGGCCGGAGTCCGTCGCGGCGGGTCAACCCCTGCGTCCTTGGGGTCATTCTCGCCGAAGTCAGGCGGCATCGCTCGCGTCGTCAATCACCTGAGGGTTGGACACGTTGCGGTGCGAATCCTGTGGGCAATCCGCAGGGAGTATGGCCATCTTGGGCCGATCGGTCAAGGCAAACTGTCGAGTTCCGGAGAACCGAGAACCAAATCGTCGTGTCAGGCAAGTCCACATCGATTCGTGTACTCGGCGAGAGGGCCGGGTGAGGCATCAGTCCTGGGCCTGGTATACTGTTCGATTGGCCGGTTCCACGGATTCCGGAATCGGAGCGTTGTCCTTCTGGCGAGGCGAGTTAACGATGCGCATCATCGCCGGTATCCGGCGCGGGCATACGATCCAGGGGCCGAGTGATTCGAAAGGGACGAGGCCGACGAGTGACCTGGTCCGTGAGTCAATCTTCAATATCATTGGCTCTGAAGTCGAGGACCGACCCGTCATTGATTTGTTTGCCGGGACGGGGGCGCTTGGCCTTGAGGCATTGAGCCGGGGAGCACGCTCGGCGGTCTTTGTTGAGAAACGTCCGCAGAACGCCGCGGTGATCCGGAAGAACCTTGCAGCCTTGCGGTTCGAAGGGCTGGGTGAGGTGGTGGTTGGGAATGCCTATGCGTGGGTCAAACAGTTCGAGCCATCAAGCGAGGACGGGCCGTTCGTCGTGTTTCTCGACCCTCCCTATCGAGAATATGAGCAGAGTGAGAAAAAGCTTTGCTTGCTGATTCAGACGCTCGTCGATCGCCTCCCGAATGGCTCGACCATCGTGGCCGAGGCAGGCCGGGAGCTTGGCTCAGAGTTCCTCCCGGACCCGGAGCTTTGGGATCTCCGCCGCTACGGCGATACCCACGTGGCGATCCGAACGCTCGACCAGTCCCCTCTGGAGGGTTGAGGCGATGGCAGAGCAGACTCAACCCCATTCGTTGCCGTCGGATCAGTACCGAAAGCGGGAGTTCGCGGTCAAGGTCGTCCGAGGGCTCCGGGATGCGGGTCATCAGGCACTCTGGGCCGGCGGTTGCGTGAGGGATTTGCTTATTGGCCTGACACCGAGCGATTACGACGTGGCGACCGACGCCCCTCCGGAGCGGGTGATGCAACTCTTCCGCAGAACGGTACCGGTGGGGGTGAGCTTCGGCGTGGTCAAGGTGATCGGTCCAAGAGGGGCAGGGGAGGTCGAGGTGGCGACCTTTCGGAGCGACGGCGCGTACATCGACGGCCGACGTCCCGAAACGGTCGTCTTCAGCAGTCCCGAGCAGGACGCCTCGCGCCGAGACTTCACCATCAACGGGATGTTCTTCGACCCGATCTCAGAGGACGTGATCGATTTCGTCGGTGGCAGGCACGACCTGGAAACGGGCTTGCTTCGCGCGATCGGCGATCCGGCCTCGCGGTTTGCTGAGGACAAGTTACGCCTGGTCCGCGCCGTTCGTTTTGCCGCGAGGTTCGGCTTGCGGATCGAACCGGAGACCGAGAAGGCCCTGGTGGCGATGGCTTCGGAAGTTACCGTGGTCGCGGCCGAACGCATTGCCCAGGAATTGCGTCGGATGCTCGTCCATCCGAGCCGATCGGCTGCCATGCGCTTGATGATGGAGTTCGGGCTCGCGACCGTAATTGTACCGGAGTTGCTGTCGCTGGTCGGTGTTCCCTCGCAAGTGGCGTCCCGTCCCGACCACGATTGCTGGGAACAGACGCTTGCTGTGCTCGATGCCCTGCCGCACGATCCCTCAGTCGGGCTGGCCCTGGCCGCTCTTTTCCACGACATCGGCAGGGGGACGGACGGGTCCAGTGCGGTCGAGGCGTTGGATCGAGCGTCCGATCGCTTGAAGCTGGCAAATGTTGAGCGGGAGACCGCCTCCTGGCTCGTGGCCCATCACGGGATCCTCAACTCGCCGCGATCGATGCCGGTGGCTCGCTTGAAGCGATTGCTGGCCGAGCCGGGCATTCACGAGTTGCTCGCGCTGCATCGGGCGGTGGCGGAAGCGGCCGATCTGCCGGTCGACCACGTCGAGTATTGTGAGCACTATGTGAAGGAGAAGCCCGACGGGCCGATCCGTCCCGAGCCGTTCGTCAATGGAAATGATCTGAAACGACTGGGCCTCACTCCTGGTCCTTCATTCAAGCAATGGCTTGATCGAGCGTATGACGCTCAGCTTGAGGGGAGGGTCACGAACCAGGACGAGGCGATCGCCTGGTTGTGTCGGCAGCTCGAACCCGAAAAGCCGGCTTCGAGCTGATCACACTCAGGAGCCGTTCTGGTCGGCGGTTTGGGAGCCGCTGGGAGAGACGATCGGGACACCGATGATCCGACCGTGGTAGACCATCGCATCGTCGACGAATCCCTGGGTGTCGAAGATCGTCTGGCGTCGATGGAGTCGTTGAGCCTTTCCGACAATCACCAGGCGATCTCCGGGGCGAACCTGCCCTCGAAAGCGAACGTCCTCCATGCCGCCGAAACCGAGGAAGCCATCGGGGACCAGCCGAACTGCCTGGCAGAAATAGCTGCAAAGCTGCGCGGCAACCTCACAGATGAGGACCCCCGGCATGAGGGGAAAGCCGGGGATGTGCCCTCGGCACCAGAACTCATCCTCAGCAATGTCCTTGTAGCCGATGATCAGGTTTTGCTCGGTATCGATGTGAACGATCGCCGAGAGCTGCTCCATCTCGAACCGCTGCGGGTTGAAGCGACGGATTTGTTCCTGATCAGCGACGACTTGGGTCAGGTCGATTTCGCTGGGCGTGATGAAAGCGACAGGTGGCATGAGTTGATCGGTCCCCTCCGGGAGCCGTCTCGCGACCTCGGCAAACACGGGACACCGTCGAAGCACGGGCCTCCGGCCCGGTCGGCTCGGCAAGCGTGATCAATGCCCCTCCGGGGCGGAAGACATAGGTATGATGACGATCTCGCTACCCTGAGACAAGTCATTTCTTCTCCATGCCCGCACCACCCATCGCGGTGACGGGCGGATTCGAGAAGCGAGACGGCCCGGCCTCAATCCTCAACCCCGAGCCGGATACTCGGCGGAGTGACGATCGGCAAGAAGTCGATCGCCTGAAGCGCTGCGACCAGGTCGGCCTCGGAGGCGGGATGGGTCATGATCACCAGCGGGACCGGGGCGTCGGGGTGGTCGTCCTCACCCGGATCGTGCTGGATGACACTGGCGATGCTGACGCCATGCTGGCCGAGCACCTGGGCGATCGTGCCGAGCACGCCGGGTCGGTCGGCGATCATGAACCGAAGATAGGATCGGCCTCGGACATCTCGGGGAGAGCAAAGCCGGGGAGCAGGAGCGTCGGCAGGCCAGAGGTCGAGGGATCGAGCCGTCAGCGCGGCCCGGCCGATGATCACGTCGATGACGTCAGCCAGAACGGCGGAGGCCGTCGGACCAGCCCCTGCGCCCGGGCCGGACATCAGGTTTGACCCGACCGGCTCACCGATGGTCCGAATCGCGTTATCGGGTCCAGAGACCTCGGCCAGGGGAGATCCCCGTC
This sequence comes from Tautonia rosea, assembly GCF_012958305.1. Classification (NCBI taxonomy): domain Bacteria; kingdom Pseudomonadati; phylum Planctomycetota; class Planctomycetia; order Isosphaerales; family Isosphaeraceae; genus Tautonia; species Tautonia rosea. The sequence goes on from NZ_JABBYO010000003.1 coordinate 450,492, forward strand.
GGACCAGTCGAGGAGCGACTCGCAGCTCCAGGCCGGCATCTCGGTGATCGCGGGCCACGGCCAGAAGCTTCACGGTGTATCCCAGTTCCGCCGCGTACTGGATGTCGGACGATTGCAAGGTGTCGATCCCCTGCCGAGGAATCATGTCCGTCGTCACCGAGGCGCCGAACGCGAGCTGTGCGAGAATGGCCAGCTTGTGGCTGGTGTCGGTGCCGTCCACATCGAGTGTCGGGTCGGCCTCGGCGTAGCCGAGTTCCTGGGCTTGCCGGAGTGCCTCGGCATATGAGAGCCCCGATCGGGCCATGCTCGACAGGATGAAGTTGCAGGTGCCATTCAGAATGGCCGCGAGGGCCGCGAACCGGTTGGCCGCCAGGCCGACACTGATGGCATGGATGACGGGAATGCCGCCACCCACGGCTCCTTCGAACGCCACGGATCGACCCGCTCGACGCGCCGCGGCAAAAATCTCCGCTCCATGCTCTGCCAGGAGGGCCTTGTTGGCCGTAACCACATCCTTTCCGGCCTCGAGCGCCGCGAGTACGGCGGTCCTCGCCGGCTCGATTCCTCCCATCAGCTCAATGACGAGGGTGGTTTCCGGATCGGTGGCAACCTGAATCGGGTCGGTGATGTAGCGATCCGCAGGAATCGGAACATTCCGGGGTTTCTGAGGATCTCGAACCGCGACCTTGCGGACGATGACCGTTCGGCCGATCCTTCGGGCGAAGGCCCCTTGCCGATCTTCGATCCTCCGGGCCACCTCCGCCCCGACGGTTCCCAGGCCCAGCAGGCCGATGGCGACCGGTTGCATCGATCCTCCAAATTCGTCAACGCGAGCGGAATCGGACTCAACTGAAACAGATGTTCGTTATGCAAGGATGGACGATCGCGCGGAGCAATCGACCATCATTGGAGTCTACCAAACAGAGCAATGGCCGATCTCCAGTTCGCGATCCCGACCGACCGAGTCCTCGAGGTCATCGGTCGATTCGGAATTGCCCAGGGGATCGGCCATCATCGCCTCGATCGTCTGGTGACCATCGAGCAGCACTGTCGGCCAAATGCTCAGTCGAGTGGCTTAATCCGGATGTTCCGGAACTGGACGATGCTCGGCGAGCCGGTGTACTTGCCGTCGCGATAGCCGCCGTGGTGCTGGAGCGAGAGCGGCCCCTCCTCGGGAGCACCGGGCAACTGGGCCTCGTCAAGCACAGTGACGTCATTCAGAACAACGGTCAATCGGTCGCCTTTCATGGTGATCTGGAAGGCGTTCCATTCGCCGACGGGCTTGTCAGCCTGAGTCTTCGGCGTGACTCCGGCTCGGACCTCGGGGGGCATGGAGCGATCCATTCGGTAGCCGTAGACCTCTCCGGAACCGATCGGCCAGCACCAGATGTTCACCTGGCACTTGCTCGACCCTCGGAGGAAGACGCCAGAATCGGAATCCGGCAAGGCCAGGGACATTTCTTCGCCCTTGATGTCGCGGGCGTGGGTCCCGTCGGGCAGGACGTAGCGAACGTTCGGGTTGATGTTCGGGGTGTCGGTGATCTTCCACTCCAACTCCAGCACGAAATCGCCATACGATTCCTTGGAGACGAGATCCTTGACCCCTTCAGCCTCGCTCCGGGCGTCATAGTCGATCACTGGCCCGCCATCCACCTCGATCACCTTCCAGTGGCCACCGTCTCCCTCGGGGATGATCCAGTGGTCGAGGTCGCCATCCTTGAACAACCAGGTCCACCCTTCGTCATCGGCCGACAGGGCGGGACTGGCCACGATCGCGAGGGCAGCGAATGCCGCGAACAAGGAAGAGGAGAATCTCATTGGGTTGATCCTTCCGGGGAGAGACTTCAATCGAACGAGCCGGCCTCACATGCCTGGAGACACTCAGGTCAGTCACGCTAGCGGGCTCAAGCCGTCTCGTCAATCGTTCGGCGGGCAGAGAAACAGTGACAATTGTGACGATTGAAACGGATGTGCCGCCAGCGACTTGTACGGAAGTCCATCGACACGGCCAGGTAAGAATCGTAAACTACGAACAATCGCCGAGATGACGCAACGCAGAGAAGCTGGGCATCACACGTCCATTCCGAGGGAGGCGTTCATGGGACCTGCCGAGATCGTCATGAGTCTCAAGGAACTCTGCGCGGAGGAAGGACCCAAGATCCGCACTGAGACGATCGTGGAGTGGATCGATCGACAGGGAGGGTTCGAATCGGAGGCCGAACTGATCGCCTATGCGAAGAAGATGAAGGCCCGGCAGTATGCGCGTCAATTGACCTACGAGGATGAGGAAACCGGGCTGAAAATCAAGCGGCTCTGGAGTTTCCGAGACCCGGTCACTCGCGAACGCTATTACAACGACATTCTGCAACTCCCTGAGGAACAGCGACGTCGATTGATCATTCAGTACTCTCACTTCCTCGATCAGCTTCGATCGGTTCGCCGAGCCATGGCCGACTATTTCGCCGGTCAGGAGTTCTTTCCCTTCTACGTCGGTGCGGACGCAGACGGAGAATTTGAGGAGGATTGACCAGCCCCGAGCGTGGGACGTTCGGTTCGGGACCGGTCCAGGACCCGTCGAAGTTCCTGTCCGATCAGTTCGGCCTGCGGCGGGGGGTGTCCTTGATTGCGACGCTGCTGGTGCGTAAGTAGAAGGTTTTGGACAGTTCAGGAACCGTCTCGGCATCGGGCTGGGGCAGCAGACGGACACTTCGCTTGAAGGTTTGAGAACTGCCCTCGGGATCGGTCAAGACGATCGCCAGTGCACAGTCCCGATCGGCGCTGAGGCTTCGGGCATCAATCGCGATCTGTCCAAGCTGTACTGGATCACCCTGAGCTTGCGTGACCTGACGAACGACCGGCTTGAAGCGACTGCCAGGGTTTGCCGGCTTGATTTCGATCTTCCACCCATGCTCAACGCCGGAGATCTGGAGATCGAGTTTCACGGTATTACTCACCGTCTCGATCTTCGGGGTGGGCTTCGGGGTAGGTTCGTCGGCCTGGACAACGTTGGCCAAGGTGCAGGCCAGTAACGCGATGAGCAATCGGGGGCGAGCGACGATCGGCATGGGGAGCGGCTCCTTTTGCCTTCCTTGGTCGGGAGCCGGCGACCGAAGCACAAAGTCCAGGAGGACAAGGGGTCGCCGAGCGAAACAAGACTCCTTCCGTGGAGCGCCGCGCAAGCCGATCATCGAAGGGGGTGTGAATCTGGCCCGAGATGCGACCGAGCATCTTCGGGCAGGCGCGGATCGTCGACAGGTGAGCGGGTACTTTATCTCGAACGTTCTCGCCGGGCAAGGCCGACCATCGCGGGGTGGGCCGGGATCAGCGTGAAGGTTCCAACGCGAGAAGGAACGCGGGTCGTCGGCCGAGGCCAGCGACCCGCTCATGGCTGTCAAGAAGAGGAGCGAAGCAGTCACTCAGGCAAGGATTTCCCGGACCACCCGCCCGTGGACGTCTGTCAAACGGAAGTCTCGGCCGGCGTAACGGTAGGTCAACCGCTCGTGGTCGAATCCAAGGAGCTGGAGGATCGTGGCGTGAAGGTCATGAACATGGACCTTCCCCTCGACTGCCTCGCGTCCGTATTCATCAGTAGCTCCGTGGCTGTAGCCGCGCTTCACGCCCCCGCCAGCGAGCCAGTAGGAGAACCCCTTGTTGTTGTGATCCCTACCATCGGGCCCCTGGGACACCGGAGTGCGACCGAACTCGCCTCCCCAGATGACCAGGGTGTCCTCCAGAAGCCCCTGGCCTTTCAGGTCGGCCAGGAGGGCCGCGATGGGACGGTCGACGGCTCGGGCCTGACGCTCGTGATCGGCCTTGAGGTTCCGGTGCTGATCCCAGCCGTCCTGGCAGACCTCCACGAACCGGACGCCTGCCTCCAGGAACCGGCGGGCCATCAGGCATTGTCGTCCGAATCCTGCCGTCTCTTGCTCGTCGAGTCCGTACCTCGACCGTGTCTCGGATGACTCGGAGCCGAGGTCCATCACCTCGGGCACGGCGTCCTGCATCCGGAAGGCCAGTTCGTAAGAGGCGATGACTCCCTCGATCTGCGGGTCGGGACCGTCATGGTCGAGCTTCGAGCGGTTGAACGCCTGGACTAGGTCCAATTGGCGTCGCTGGGCGTTGCTGCGGAGGCGAGGGTTGGCGATGTCGGGCACGCCACCAGCCGAGGGGCCGCCCCGGAAGGTGATTGGCGTTCCCTGGTACACAGCCGGGAGAAAGGCGCTCCCGTAGTTCTGGGCCCCGCCATTGCTGGATGGTGGGCTCAGGCTGATGAATCCGGGCAGGTCCGCATTCTCAGTTCCCAGACCGTAAAGTGTCCAGGCACCCAGCGAGGGCCTCACGAACTGAGAGCTACCGGTGTGCATCTGCAAGAAGGCCTGTGGGTGCGCCGGCACATCGGTGTGCATTCCCTGAAGCAGACACAGGTCGTCGGCGTGCCGGGCGACCTCGGGGAAGAGGTCCGAGATCCAGAGGCCCGACTCGCCCCGCTGCCGGAATTCCCAGGGGGAGCCCAGCAGCGTGCCGTAGCGTGATCGCCCCGGAGCATTGGGCAGCTCGACACTCAGCTCCTTGCCACTGTCGGCCTGGAGCTTCGGCTTGTAGTCGAACGTGTCCACGTGGGATGGCCCGCCACTCATGCACAGGAAGACGACCCGCTTGGCCTTCGGCTCGAAATGAGGAGTTCTCGGAGCCAGAGGACTGGCGTCTCGGGCGGCGGCCTCGGCACTGATCCCAGCGAAGGCCAGGTAGCCGAATCCTGCCGAGACCGTCTGGAGCAAGCCTCGACGACTCATTTCAGGCAGGCGATTGCAGCAGTTTTTCATCGGTAATCCTTGATTGGTTTGGGGTGTCTCGATGGATCGCCTGCGACGATTAGTTCAGCTCTCGGAATTCAGCGGTGGCGAAGAGGGCCTGACAGAATGCGGCCCAGGAGCCTCCAGGTTGTCTTGGGGCCAGATCGGGGAACTCGTCGAGGAAGGTGCGAGCTGCCTTTATCTCGTCGGCTCGGGGAGAACGGGCGAAGGCCAGCCGAAAGGCCAGGCCGATCCGCTCGTCTGTTCCCTTCGCCTCGTCGGCCAGCCGTCTTGCGAACGTCTCGGCCTGCTGGAGCACGAACGGGTTGTTCATCAAATAGAGCGACTGCGCCGGGACGGTCGTCGACTCCCGTTTCCCGGTGACCAGGCTTGGGTCGGGGAAGTCGAAGGCGTCGAGCGCCGGGTCCATTCGGTCGCGAAGCACCGGCATGTAGACCGCCCGATAGGTCGGCACCGGCTCTGCCGTTGGGATCGAGAAGAGCGTCGCGAAGGCGCCGGGCCCCGTCCTTCCCGCCATTCCTGGACCACCGGCCATCCCTTGGCCGAACCGGGGGCGATCTCCACCCTGGCCGAATCGGGGGCGATCCGAATCCGGTTGTCCGCCCCGTCCATTTTGGCCGAATCCGGGACGGTTCATCCTCTGACCACTACCGGCCATACCCATCCGTTGGCCCATCGCGACGGGGGCGGGTCGCTGCCGATCGAGCTGCCGGACGTTGCCGTCACCCAGCCTGGCGACGACCGATCCGGCCGGGCGATCGGTGTCCAGGTTGCCGCTGACGGCAAGGATCGCGTCCCGGATCGCCTCGGCCTCCAGCCGGCGCGGGGCCTGTCGCCAGACGAGTGTGTTGTCCGGATCGACGGCGGCGTTGCGATCGTCAATCGCCGAGTCGAGCTGATATGCTCGACTCAGAACGATGGATCGGATCAGCGCCTTGACGGACCATCCCCCCTCCACGAACGAGACCGCCAGGTGATCGAGCAGCTCCGGATGGCTCGGCGGTTGCCCGGTGGCGCCGAAGTTGTCGGGAGAGTCGACGAGACCTCGGCCGAACAGATGCAGCCAGACTCGATTGACCATCACCCGGGCCGTGAGCGGATTCGCCGGGTCGGCGATCCAATCGGCCAGCTCAAGCCGCCCGCTGCCCGAGGCGATGGCAGTCGCCGACGGGCCGTCGATCACCTGAAGGAACCCGCGAGGCACCACCTCCGACGGCCGGTCCAGTTCTCCCCGGAGGAACAGCGGAATGTCAATTGCGTCACCTTCTCGGGCCCCCATCGCCAGCAGCCGAGACGACCCGTCGGGGTTGTAGTAGGACAGCCGGGTTCGGAGATTGGCGGACTGGACGATCGCGGCCACCCGGAAATTCAGCGCGTTCGGCTCGTCGCCAAGCTGACGCTGGAACTCCCCGATGCTGGCGAGCCGGTCGCGGATCTCCTGGAGTTCCTCCCGAGAAAGCGGAGCGCCGTCGATGGCCCCCGACCCCTCCGGCAGCTCGACAAGGCCGGCGGTTCGATTGACCTGCACGGTCCGAGCACCTCCAAAAAGTGTGTCGGTGCTGGCGAAGATGCCCGCCATCGCGTAGTAGTCACGCTGGGGAATCGGGTCGGTCTTGTGGTCGTGGCAGCGGGCACAGGCGACCGTCAGGCCGAGCATTCCTCGACCGATCGCGTCGACTTGTTCGTCGGCCAGGTCGAGCAAGAACTGTCGAGGGTCCTGCGTGATGTGCGACTTCGTCCCGACCGCCAGGTAGCCCGTTGCCACCAGTTGCTCGGCCCGCTGCCGGTCGTTCTCTGACGGCAACAGGTCGCCGGCGATCTGTTCCTTGAGGAATTGATCGTACGGCTTGTCGGCATTGAAGGCGTCGATGACGTAGTCGCGGTAACGCCAGGCGAACGGATAGAAGATATTCACATCCTTACCGCTCGATTCTGCGAACCGCGCCACGTCGAGCCAGTGTCGCCCCCAGCGCTCCCCGAAGGCAGGAGAGTCGAGCAACCGATCCACGACCTTCTCGAACGCATCCGGCGATGTGTCCTCCAGAAACACGGCGAGATCCTCCGGAGTCGGCGGCAGTCCGGTCAGGTCAAATGAGACCCGGCGAAGCAAGGTTGCGCGGTCGGCATCGCCAACGGGATGCAGACCGGCGGACTCCAGCCCGGCCAGGAGGAAGCGGTCGATGTCTGACCGGGGCCAATCGACATCGGCGACGGCGGGCGGCTCAACCGCGACTGGTGGCTGGAACGCCCAGTGTGTTTTGCCCTGTTCCACGTTGATGGTCGACTCCGGTGCCGGGGCCGCGGTGACTGGCGGCCCCGAGTCTCTCGGGTCCGGCGCTCCCATGGCGACCCATCGCTCAAAGTCGGCGATCACCTCCCGCGGCAGCGGCTCGCCGGGCGGCATCGGACGGAAGTCCTCACCCCGCATTGAGAGGATCAGGACGCTGTCATCCGGCAGGCCCGGCTCAATGATCGGCCCGCTCGCCCCTCCCAGCAGCATGGCCTCTCGGGTGTCGAGCTTCAGTCCCCCCCGGACTTGCGAGGCTCCCTCGGAATGGCAGGAATAACACTGGGTGGCCAGGACCGGCCGGATTTTCGACTCGAAGAAGGCGACCTGTTCGTCGGTCATCGGTTCTGCCGGTACATCTGCGTGGCGCTCATCCGAGGCAACTCCCGACGGAAGGACCGATCGGAGCGGGTTTCTCGGGTCGCGGCGGAATCCCATCCCCGGCCCGACTTGATTTCCGGGCGCCCCGGGGCGCCTCATGGCATTGCCTCGCCCGTATTCATCGGGCGAGATGAAATCGTCCCCGTTGCTGTCCAGGTTCGAGAAGACGAACCTGACGGCCGCCAAGTTGTCTCGAAACCGAGGAGAGGCCTGGACAGCCGTCCGAAATTCCTCAAACGAGACTTTGCCATCGCGGTTGGCGTCAAGCGTCCCGAACGGGGGAGGGGCGGGAGTGTCACCGAATCCTCTGGGAGGCTGTCCCATTCGTCCGCCGAACCTTGCGGGCGGCTGTCCGGGACGCTGCAGGTTCTTCAACTCATCGAGATCGAGCCCTCCGTCGCGGTTCGTGTCGAGACGGTTGAACAGGAAATCGACCTGTGCAGGCTGCTCTCGAAGTCGGGGAGCACGCTCGGCGATCGGTGCAAACTCAGCCTTCGACACTTTCCCGTCGCCGTCCCGATCGAGTCTGATGAGCAACTCCTCCGGCTCCGGTTGATCCGGAGGACCGACTTGTGCTCGCGCCGCCTGTGCCGACACGCCCAGGCTGATCAGCATGATCCATCCGATGAATCGAACTTTCATCGTCACGTCCCCCTCCCAGTGGCCTGGGTCGTCGAGATGCTCCGCTCCACCCCCCAAGGCTCGGGTGAACCCGGCCACTGGGGCGATCCTCACCGATGAAACACCGGCTCCTCGGGAGAGGTGTCGCGTGTTTCCGCCGATCACCCCCGAAGTCGAGTGTTCGAAATTGACTCACGATTGGGAGATCTGGCCCTGGCCGTTCTGGTTTCAGCTCCTTGAAAAACCTGAGGTCGTCGACCAATCGGCCCAGGGGCCGGTTTGTGGTAATCTAGGATCGGTCAAGGTCGGCGGAACATGACTCGTCGATCGACCGCAGGCCGACCCACCCTCGCACCGAACCGCGGGCCGTCAGGACCCGACGAATCATGAATCGAATCGACGCCTTGTTCTCTCGACTCCGATCCGAAGGACATCGGGCCTTGATGCCCTTCCTCACCGCGGGCGATCCCGACTTATCGACGACCGCGGCCTTGATCCGGGAAGCGGTCCGTCGAGGGGCGCACATGATCGAGGTCGGCATTCCCTACTCTGACCCAATTGCCGATGGCCCGGTCATCGCAGCCAGCTACCAACGAGCGCTCGACGCCGGAATCAAGCTCGGTCCGATCTTCGAGATGCTCACCGCCCTGCGTCGGGGAGAAGGGGGAGCCCCGGTCGAGGTGCCAATGGTCACCATGTCTTCCTATGCGATCATTCACCGACGAGGCACCAGTCGCTACCTCGACGAGGCAAAGGCCGCGGGCATCGATGGCCTGATCGTACCGGACCTTCCGGTCGAGGAGGCCGGCACCCTGGCCGAGCTTGCAGCCGAACGTGACCTGCGACTCATTCAGCTCATCACGCCTCGGACTCCCCGCGACCGTGCGGCCGCGATTGCTCGGACAACAACCGGGTTCATCTATTACGTTTCGGTGGCCGGAATTACCGGCGAGCGGACCGAGTTGCCCCCCGATCTGTCTGAGGCCGTCCACTGGCTTCGCACTCAAACCGAGTTGCCCATCTGCATCGGCTTCGGGATCAGCCGTCCCGAACACATCCGGGCACTGGCTCCGGTCGCCGATGGCTTGATCGTCGGCAGTGCGCTCGTTCGACGACTCGCTGATGCCTCAGACACCCCTCGCGAGGTGCTCGTCGATCGGGTCGGTGCCTTCGTCGAAGAACTGGCCGGCGCCTTACCGTCGTAATCCTTAACAAGAGCTACGAGCCTGTCGATCCGCACCCCCGTTTCCTCGACACGCTTGAACAGTGCCTCACGGTGTTGCCTTGACCGAGGCGAGACGATCCTGGATGACCGCCCGGTACGCATTCGGATCAGTCCCTTTGGGAGAGGCGATCCCAATTCCCACGCAGGCACTGATCGGAACGACCCGGACAATATTGCGTTCCTGGTCACCAAGGAGCGCGACCCGGGTCTCACCCAGTTGCGCCGTGTTGTCCCAATGACACCGCGATGCTGAGCCATCAGCCAGGAAGAGCATGACTTCGGGCATCCCGGCGTCACGCAACTGTTGCCAGAGTACAGTGATCAGGTCGCCCATCTCCGCGATCCCTCCGGAATCGGGCGTGGCCCGGGTTCCGGAATGAACTCCCCGCGACCGTCCGCCCCAAGCAGTCTAGGACACGGTTGGCTTGAGGCAGAGCAGGGTGCGAGGGAGACCAGGCCCCTTGCTCAGACCGAAACGCAATACTTCGGCCCCTGCCCCGTGAGCAGCCAGTGAGGCTCGACTCGGGTCACGGCGAGAAATCGAAGCAACACATCACCAGGGATTGGTCCTCCACGCTCATAGTCCGACCAGCGATGGAAGGGCAGGTGAAGTGCCGAGGCGAGCAGTGGCCCACCATGTTCGCCATAGAGATCAAACCGCACCTCGCGCATGCGAATCGCTAGTTCCGTCCGGATCGACGGCCAATCCCAGTTCTCAGGAAGTTCCAAGCGATTCATGGCGAAACGATGACCTCCGGCGATCTCCGAAGGACAGGCAAGACGCTGTGCTATTTCAGGTCCGAACTTCCTCTAATTTAGCTTGTCGCTGCGTAAGAGTCCAGTCTGACTCAGGTGCCCCAATCACCAGGATTGCGGGAAGTGGCCGGGCCGTTGGAGGCCGAGCGACGCGGTACGATCGATCGCGATGGGAGGACAATTTCAGAAACTCGGACGGATTGCCGAAAATAGTTTGTCGCAGATCGTCGGAGAATCCGGTTCCCGGTATGGCGAGTTGAGCAGGTGAGATTCTTGTCGCTGCGATGAGGCAGCAAGGGTCTGAGGCCGCTCAATGGTCGCTTTCAACTGCAGGCGAGGGAACTGTGCTGGCGACACTGATCTCAACCCGATGCCTGGCAGATCGGATCCGCCGGGCCTATCTTCGTCGACGTCCATGGTGGACAGGCGTGGATCCCGACGCGGCGGTCTGGTCGGCCTCAGCGGCGGCATTGATCGACGCCCACTGGTCAAATCCGCATCTGCCTCTTGATCCCGAACTGTTCGTTGTCTCCCAACCGCAATGTGATGCGGTTGCGGATCCCTGGGGTGATCTGGTTGGACCTCCGGCCGTGCGACGCTATCGGCGCCGAGTGGCTCGGATTGTCCGAAGACTGCGATCGGAATTGCGTGCTGAGCTTCGATTGATCAGATCGCGGTGCTGTCGCGGGGTCTCCGTTGAATCGCAAGTGTTGCAAGGTGGTCGTGGACTGTCTCCGCTCGGGCGATATATCGCGGCCATTCGGCTGGATCGCCCCGACTTGGCTGCGCTCCTTCGTCACGATGCTCTGCGTCAACATGACGGTTGTCCGCTGTACCAGCTGGCTTCCCGGGGCCTCCTGCCTGAAGGCCGATACCCGGTTGCCGTGATCCAGCCGTCCCCGCTGGCACCGCTGCCAATAGGTACTTTCGTCGGTTGGAATTAAGTCGAATTGCCCCGCTCGGGGACGACTGCGCTTTGGTCGTTGAACCTGGGTCAAACCAACCAGGGCAACGTCTCGCCCGCACCCATTGCCTTCTGAATGCCTCGACGATACCACAGCAATCTGAGGGATTTCCCTTTTCTTTCTGGTCTTCTCTGTGGCACGATGATTAATGTGACATGTCCGGACGGCACCGATTGGACGACCGTCTGCTTGCATGCTAAACATAGCAGCAGTACGGGCCTCCGACCTCGGACCTGAACTGTGGAGGATTCCCATCATGCATGCCTCGTCAGGGCGGTCGTTTGATGGCTTGTTCGCTCGCGCGCAGTCCGGCGACAAAGACGCGTGGGAGGAATTGTTTCGCGAGTGTTACCCCAAAGTTATCCGGGTCGTCCGCAGACGCTTGAATCAGCCCATGCGATCACTCTACGATTCGGCCGATTTTGCCAGTGACGTCTGGCGCAGTCTGCTCGCCAAGTCAGATCGATTCGATTTTCCGAATATCGGTTCATTGCTTGCCTTCCTGGAAAAAGCGGCAACCCAGAAGGTGATTGATGAACATCGAAAGCTCCACAGTCAGAAACGCGATCAGACCCGGACCATGAGTCTCGACGCAAATGTCGAAGGGCTCTCTGTAGGAATGCAGGTTCCGTCGACGGACCCGACACCAAGTCAGTACGCAGTGGCCAACGAAAGTTTTCAACGGGTCAACGAACGACTCGACGACACGCATCGCCGCGTCCTTGAGATGGCTCGCGAGGGCTATGCCACCCGGGAGATTTCCGACTCCGTGGGCTGGAGTGTGAGGCAAGTCCAACGGGCGCTCAAAAAATTGGGTGATGCCTGGCTCTCGGACGAGAGGCCCAGATCATGAGTGAAGGCTCCCCGAAGCGTCCGCCAACCGAGAACGTGTCTGACTCCTCGACCACCCGATTTCGAGAACTGCGGGAACACTGGCAACGAGAAGGGCAGTCTCCCTCGGTCCTCATCCGATTGGTCAAGACCGACCTTCAGCGCCGTTTTGATCTGGGCGAGCGTCCGGCTGTTCGCGCTTATCTCGACGCCATCCCCGTTCTGCGCGACGACTCGAACTGGGTGCTCAGCCTGGTGTACGAGGAGTACTGCCTGCTCCAGGAAGTCGGTGAGGCTCCCAGTCCCGACTCCTTCTGCAACCGCTACGAATCCTGGCGCGACTCGTTGATCTCCCAACTGAATTACCATCAACTCCTGAGCCAGGCTGCAGGTGGGATGCCGCGATTGCCACGGTTCCCGGAGCCCGGCGAATACTTCATGAAATACCACCTGCGATCGATTCTCGGTCAGGGAGGCGCCGCTCGCGTCTTTTTGGCCGAGGACGATAAGCTTGGTGGTCGGCCCACTGCGTTGAAAATCTCGGCGAATCGTGGCGAAGAGCCCTCGATCATGGCTCGGCTGAAGCACCGAAATATCATGGAGGTGCTGAACGTCGACTTTGATGAAGAGTCTGGTTTGCGAGGGCTCTGCATGCCCTACCTGCCCGGCCTTCCGCTCGATCAGATTCTGGATCGAATGTGCGCCACGCGGCCCGAGGATCGCACAGCTCAGACCTTGCTCGACGCAATCGCCCCCGAGGGTCACTCGATCGGCTTGGATCAACCTGCCTGGACTGACTTTCCGACCGAAGCTTATGTGGATGCCTGCCTCTGGTTGGCCGCCCAGTTGGCCGATGCCCTGGCTCATGCTCACGATCGAGACGTGTTGCACCGGGATGTCAAACCAGCGAACGTCCTCATTTCCTGCTCTGATGGTCCTCAGCTCATCGACTTCAACCTCGCTCACGACCCCCACACTCCCGAACGTGCCGAAAGTGCCCTCCGCGGTGGAACGCTTCCCTACATGGCTCCCGAGCAACTTCGGGCCTTCCTCGATCCTATCCAGTGGGACAGTGTCGGTCCCACCGCTGATGTCTACGCCTTGGGGCTCGTGCTCCGTGAGTTGTTGATCGGGACCCGTCCGGAGGCTCCTCCCGCGAACGTCCCTTTGCCTCGCACCATTAATGAATTGCTCGACGTTCGCTTCGCCGGCTGGCCCTCGACCCGGATCGAAAACCCGAAGGTGCCTTACGCCCTCGATGCGATCCTTGCGCGATGTCTCGCCTTCGAACCGAGCGATCGCTACCCGTCGGCCAAAGCCCTTGCCGAAGATCTCCGAGCGCTCCTCCGACGACAGCCCTTGGTCTACGAACGCAACCCCAGCCTTCGTGAACGTCTGAATTTCTGGCTGCATCGCAATCGCCGAAACCTGACCGCATCCGCCAGTGCTGCCTTGATCCTTTTCTGTGGGATCGGCATTGCCGGTGCTGCGAAGTCGTTCTCGGGAGTTGACCATTTCGAACGGGGACTCGTTTTTTACAATCGGTCGCTCAGTCCTGCCAATATCGAGCAAGCTGACGAACTTTTGGAAGACGCGAAAGTAGAATTTCTCACGGTAGTTCAGGGTGAGGCCAGGACCCTTGAGGACCGCAGTAATCATCTGCGGTCTTATCACGCCCTCGCGGTGATTGCGAAGGAGGAGGGGGATCTTGCGACTCACAACCAGATGCTCACTCAAGCAATTCACCTGTACCAAGCGTTGGACCAGACCGACGTTTCGATCCTCGGTCATGAAGACTGGCTGGAGGAATTTTGTACTTACGTCACGAATCTGTATGTGCAGAAGGTTCTCGAAGCGAACGCGAAATTTGAACGGTTGCTCTCGAATAAGTTGATCCATTCCGAAGAAGCTCACCAACAGGTGATCGAACTCCTCAAGCTTGAGCCCGAGATCGAACTCGGCTTGAGCTACTCCAAAAAGGCGTCTCCAGAGATCCGAATCAGAATGCATTGGGCTACTGCCTTCGCATACGACACGATTTTGACTCAGAGGGTCTCCCCGGACGTGCGAAAGCACTATTCCCAGCGTTTCCAGACGATTACTGCCCAAGCGCTTGACCTGATTGAGAAAGAGGGTTCGCAATCCGAAGTGCGGAAATATGAGACCGAATTCATTCAACTCCGAAATGAACGAGATTCTTGGGATCAACGAAAAATGTCAAGCGAATGACCGAGTATCATCTCACCTGTTCATTCCATGACGCTTAAACATCGGCCATGGTGGACAGGCACTCCTCTTGAAGTCTTTGGAGCATTTCGGCCTTGGCTTCGCAATAGGATTCGTCTGTTTGAGTGATTGTCGTCTCGGTTTGCGGGATCGGTGTACTCTCCACAAGGGGGGGATACCCAAGAGGGGCCACGCTGACCGGAACGATTCGGGAAGTCAGGCCATCAACCGCCGGAACGAACCGAGAAGATCGCTGCGAACGTCTGCGTTGACGAATTGCGAACATGGTATGGCCCTTGAACGGACGAAGACCGCAAGAATCGTGTGAGGAAATCGCGTCGGTGCGCCAGGACGAACGCCGGGCGCACCCGCATGTGGCTCAGTTCGTCGAGCTGCGAATTGGATCAACCGAACGTACCTCGATCAGATCTCTTTATCGGATCGATGGGTCCAGAGTTCTAAGAAAACTCTGATTTCGGCTCGCAGAGGATGAGGAATCTTAGGTGGTGTGTGCTGTGCGATGACTGACTCTGACACCATGAAGACCGGATTTCAGTTTCAGTCGCGACACACTTTTCGGAATCAAACCAGGAACGCCCGAGCGTGGTCCTCGAGGCTCAGCTCATGGCGAGGCCGGCCATCGCCAGGACAATCCCTGCATGAGTGGACCAGAGAAGGGTGCGGGTCCAGTTGCTCCGCACAAGCTTCCGACAGGTTGATGCGTCGTAGCCTGTAGCGAGTTGATGGTGCAGTGGAACCTGGACTAATGCCGTGACTACCCACGTCAAGATGGCCACGGTCAGTCCGGTGATTGCAAGCCAGAGCGGAGTATTCGCGGGCATCACCACGACCAATCCTGCCGCGCTAACCAGCTCTGCGAGCATGGCCGGACCGACGATCGGCCCGATCCGCCGAACGTGTTCGGTGTGGTAACGACCAAAGGCTCCGGGACTCACCTCGCTAAGAAGCGGATAATGGACCAGCTGAACTAGCCAGATCAGCCCCGTCATGAACAAGGTCGAGCTGAGGCAAATCAAGAGAAGCGCAACTGCCATCAACAATCCTCGAAGGGACCAGGTTGCACCTGAGTGATCGAGAGCAAGACCATCAGCGTCCAGAACCAGGAATGCTCAAAAGATGATGGCGGATGGGTTTTAGTGAGACACTAGTACGTGGTGATTCAGGAGAAGCCATGTTTTCCAAAAAACGATTTTACTGCGAATCCCCCCTGTCAACAAGCAAAGTCAACACCACCTGGCTAGACGACCGGACAGCCCACAGACTACGATCCGACCTTCGCTTTGTACCGTCCCACCGTTCGGTTGACGGCGTTGCAACATCAGGAATCAGGAGAGGAGTGCCGAGATGCCCCGCCGGTCGAATGCTCGCGACCTGCAATCCTTGCTCGTCAAACTCGTTCGACGGGATCCTCGATGGTTGATCGTGCTCCTCATGATCGCGGGTGTCGTGTTCCTGATCGATCGGTTTCAACATGCCTCCAAAAGGCGGATGCCGATTCCCCCGGCATCAACAGAAGGGTATCTGTTCTGTTCCTGGAATGTTGAGAACCTATTTGACGATGTCGATGATCCCCGCAACTTGGATCCGCTCGATTCATGGTTTGCCAGAGACAGCAGGGCACTTCGACAGAAGCTTGACCTTCTGGCCGATTCGCTCCTTGAGCTTAATGAAGGACGAGGTCCGGATATTCTTGCATTGGTGGAAGTCGAGAACCGTCGCGCCGTGGAATTGCTCCAGGAGACGCTCAATCGTCGTCTCTCGACCGAATGGCATTACACTGAGATTGCCCATCATGACAATCTCTCGGGACGTCGGATTGAGCCTGCCATCCTCACACGGCTCCCTCTCGAATCGAGCGGCATGCGAACGTATTCCGCCGGCCGTCGCCTGCTCGGTGCCAGAGTCGAGATCGACGGGCACCCCCTGGATGTCCTGGTCGGACACTGGACCAGCCGTCTGACCGACGAGGATGGGTCCAAACGTCTCGCCTATGCTCAGGAAATGTACGCGACGTACCAGAAAATCGAACGATCAAACAACGATCTTGCTGACGTACTGATTTGCGGTGATTTCAACGACGAGCCGGATGACGAGGCGATTCGGCTCGGACTTCGAGCCACCGGAGATCAATCCGCAGTGGTTGCCTCAGCAGGCACCAATCAACCTCGCCTGTTGAATCTCATGGCGGGTCGAGACCCGGAACAATTCGGCACGTACCTCTATCGGAATCGCTGGCAGATTCTCGATCACCTCGTCATTTCGGCTGGCCTGCTCGATGATCAAGGTTGGTCGCTCGTGGTCGACACAGTGCAAACCGTCAACGGCCCATCACTTCAGGATCGTCGAGGGGGCCCCCTTCGCTTTGGCAATGAAACCAAAGTGAATCGCAGGGGACCATCCGATCATTTCGCCGTTTGTGTGCGGCTGCATCCTCCCAAGACTCAGGAACAAGCGGTGGAAGGAGCTCAGGATCTGGCAATGACGCCATCCCTGATCCCCCTCCATTGATCAACCGCCATTATTCCGCCTGGTCCATCAGGACCGGACGCCCAGGAGACGCATCCGGCCGCCGAGCCCGCTCAATCACCGCGCGAAAATGCCCCTGGGTGTCCCGAGGGACCTGAGGATGGGATGAGATTACCTCCTCTGCCCAGTTCGGATAGGTTTCGACCAGCCGTCCCATCAGCGAGACAAACCATCCCGCTTCTTGAATCTGATCTTCAAGTAAACGTTCGATTAGTGGTCGAAATGTCTTGGCGACGGCCCTCCATCCCTTCGAGTCCACCTTGACGAAGGCTTCCACGTTGTGCTGAATCCAGGGACTCCCGCTCGCTTCCTTGAAATAATTCGTATGCACGATGAGTACAATGCGTCCTTCCAGATGAGCCGAGCCTCGAGGGCTGCGATACTCTAGGTTGCATAGCAACGCATGCATTTGAGGTGATCGCAGGACGAAACTCCATGTTGCCGTCGTCCCGCTGCCGTCAGTTCCCTGGTAAACCCCGGGCGCAATCTGCATGAGCCGGGCCGGGCTGGTGCTCAGATCCTGCCAGAGTGCCAACGTCAGCGCCGGTTCGTTCAAGAGACTCAAATAGAGTTGCGGATCACAGGGGAACGTCTCCGGCTCTCCCTTGTGGTGAAAGCTGTGCTCGGAAATCACTTCCGAGACCTCCGCGCGAGCCTCGGGCGCAACCTGATGCAGCGGCAAGACCTCCAGCGGGTCGATCCGACGATTCCCAAGCAGCCCCGATGACCCCGGGCCCGCCCCTGCGGTCGCAACCACAGCCACGGCCACGACTAGGGCCGAAAGCGTCCGGCTCGGCACTCGCCTCATCATGGACCTCACCCCCGATCGAGGCGCCTTGCAACGTCACAACGTCACTCGCCTCGATCTTTCGCATCCCTGCTCAATACGTCTGTCGGCCAGCGTTCCTCCGGCCTTCCTGTGACTTCTTGATCGGTCCCCCATCACCTACAAAATGACAAGAAAAGACCCGACCCGAGAATTTCTGCCCATTTTGGTAAACCTGGAAAACTGGGTGGTTTTTCCTCCGCCAACCTGACCTTGTCGGACTGTTCCGGTTCGCTAGGATGTGACGCGCCCTGGTTGAGGGGCCAAGGATCAGGTCGAACATCGAGCCAGCTGACGCAGGGAGGCGACCATGCCGCTGGGACGTGGAGCACGGATGGGACTGGGATTCGTGGGCGTCGCGGGGTTACTGGCCGCGGCCGGACTGGCAATGACCATGGCTCCTTCAGAGCCTCCGGCGGCCGAGACCGACGGCTCGGTTGCGCCATCGGCGTCGGCCTCGACCGAGCATCGCCGGGACGAGGCGTTGACGGACCGAGCAGGTCTGCTCGCTCAAGGGGATGCCGAGGCCTTGATTCAGGCAAAAGATGCCTTGCAGTCACCTTCGGGGTCGAATCAGGGCGAATCGCTTGCGGCGGAGCCATTGACCCAGGATCAACTGAACGCATGGCTTGATGACCTCGTAGGGCTCGGGTCTGGGTTCCGTCGCTTTGGCCCCGTCGATCGAAGCCGTGTGATGGAACTCATTGGCGGAGCGCTCGATCGGATGACCGTCAGCCCGGTCCCCGATCGCTGGATCGAGGCGTTGCCTCCCTCGGCAGAGTTACTCACGGTCGGGCTTGCCGACGCGTCTCCGGCGGTCCGGGCCGCTGCCGCTGAGGTCCTGGGGAGAGTCTGGGGCTGGCAGCCCGGCACAGCGATTTGGCCCGATGCCGAACGGACCGTGGCGACCTGGAAGAACCGCCTCCATACGCCACTGGTTTCCTTGCTCGACGATGCAGAGCCGGGGGTTCGACTGGCGACGGTCATCGCGCTTGGCAAACTGCCGATTGACGCCATGGCTGAACCTGCGGTGGCTCGCATCGCAGACGAGGTTCCGGCTGTTCGCATGCAGGTGCTTACCAGCTTCGCTCCCCGTCGTGACGTGTTGACCGATGACGAGGTCCTGCCCTTGCTCTTCGATCCTGAGTCGCCAGTCGCTCTGGCGGCCCAACTGGTTCTGAAGGCTCGGGGGCTCAACGACGATTTGATCGGTCTGGCCAAGTTGCTTTATCATCCCCGCGCCGATCTGAGGGCTTCGGCCATCGCTCAGATCGAACGACGCGAGGACATCGATCCGATAGTCTGGCTCGACCGTCTCTCTCACGATCAGGATGAACAGGTCCGCTCGCAGGCGATGGAAGCGCTCAGCCGCCTCGCCTCGCCCGATGCTCGTCGCCGGGTTTCGGAGATGGCGGCATCCGACCCCTCTCCGACTGTCCGTGATGCTGCCCGTCGCGCGCTGGACGACCTGACAGCCGACCTTCCGCCGCTTCCTGGGTCACCAGATCTATATCCCCGAGCGAACTGATCAACGCATCAGAGTGGCTTGTGATGACCGGCCCACCCAAACGCCCCGCCCTTGATGCAGGGCGTTGTCGATCGACGAGGACTGAGCGAATGAGACGAGGTTGGTGCTCGCCGATCGTCTGAACGTCCCCGGAACTCCGCAAACGGCTATGACCGGGCAAGGCCACGGTAGAATCAGAAGGACATCGTCCTCGTCCTCGATCATCAAGCAGTTGGCTTGGTGGACAATCGGGGCATCATGGGGTCGGTTCGGTTGCAGAGGGGAGGTGACGGCTGTTGGGGTACTGCTCTCGAAGGCGCTCGACAACACTCGCAGCCCGATCATCCCGATCAAGAACGCGCCAGAGTTGAGCGATGGCGGCGAGTGAACGGGCATGCTCGTCGGCCTGACTAGGGTAAAGAATGTCGGTGTTCAGGTATGCGAACAGGGCGTCTCGGGGTTTTCCGGCCGCTCGGAGGCAATCTCCGAGGGTGTTGTAGGCCGGGGCCAGGGTCGAGGCGTCTTCCGGGTCGGCCTCGTCGATCACCAACCGGACCACGTTTTCCGCCTCATCGAAGCGACTGAGCCCGGCCAGGGCCTCGGCCCGTGCCAGGTCGGCTCGGATCCGGGCAATGCTCCCCTCAGGAAGCCGATCGACGAGAGATTCAAGTTCCTGAAGTGCCTGTTCCGACTGTCCTCGCTTGACCATCACCTGTGACCGGAGCACCGCGGCGCGGTCGCTCGCCCAAGAGAGTTTGGCCAGTTCCTGAAGTGCTCGGTCGGCAGCGTCGAAGTCTCGGGCATCGAGTTGCAAGGTCGAGAGGAGTTCGAGGGCCGGGCCGTAATGCCGGCTGCTCGAGAGATCTGTGGTGATTGCCCGAAGGGCCTCGATCGCGGCCTCTCGTTTTGATGGGTCCACCTGTGCGCGTCGGGCCAGGGCCGAGGCACTTCGGAATCGAGCGTCCTGGGCCAGGAGGGGGTTGTTCACCTCGCGTGAGGCTTGCTGATACAACTCGGCAGCCTGTTCGAGATCTCCACTGTTCTCCCGGGCTTTGGCCTGGGTGAAGGTCGCGCCTGGAGTATCGTAGGTCACCTCGGCAATCTGGTCGAGGGGGACCTCTCGCCCCTCAATGCGGACCAGCTCCGGGGTCTCTCGCTCCACCTTGCCTCGAATCCGGCCCCCAGGGGCAGTGATGGTCGAGCCGGGCACAAGCACCACGTCGTCGGCGACCGAGGCGCTTGTGAGAACCAGGACTGTCAGGACCGCCCAGGAAGATCGATGAAGGTTCATGCGTCGTGATGTCCTCGGGTCGGGAGTTCGGTCGTCGTGATGTCCTCGGGTCGGGAGTTCGGTTTCGACCGGCGGAATCAACCGCCGGCTCGGCGGAGCAACTGCTCATAGTTTTGCTTGATCTCGGGAGAACCAAGCGTGTTTGACAGCGCCATCACGCTCTTGAGCGTCCTCCGGGCCGCGTCCTTACTCCCCTTGTTGAACTGACAAAGTGCGACGTGATACCAGCACTCGTAGTATTCTGCAGGGCGAGGTCGAGCGCCCTCGAGCCGCTTGGCGAGGTCTTGCCAGTGACGGATCGCGACATTCCAATAACCCGGCTCAACTGCTGCCCAGTCTTCGAGCACCTGGCATTGTTCCATCAGGAAGTCGAGTGCCTTCGGGTTTTCCGCCACAAGCTTCGCCGACACAGCCCAGGCCTCTTTGAACTGGCCGGCCTGGCGATGAGCTCCCGAGAGCTTCAACCGGGTCCGGAGCAGGCGATCGCTGTCCGGGAACTCCTCGATCACCCGTCCGAAGATCTCGATCGCTCGATCGGGACGCTCAAGCGTGAGCATTTGCTCGCCGGCCCACTGGAGCGATTCATACGACTGGTTCGATTGCCGCTCGATCAGGGTGTCGAGGAACTTTTCGAAAGCGTTCCGGCTGGCTTCAAGCCGGGCACGATCGCCCGCCTGCCGCTGGGCTTCCATCTCCCGTTCAAGCAATCGCCCGAGCGAGAAAAACAATTGTGTCAAGCGTTCGCCTGACTCGACCGCTTCCAGCAATCCCATGTCCTCGATGGCTGCGTCGGTCTGACCGTCGGCGATATGTGCTTGAAGCTGAAGCTTCATCAACCGAACATACAAATCTTTGGTCCGATCACTCATGGAGGTGACCGAGCTGAGTGCCTCGGTATGCGGGCTAAGCACCGACAAGGATTCAGCAGGACGATCTTCGATCAGATGGATCTCGGCCAGATCTGCTGCATTGCTCAGCCGGTCCGGATCGGTGGGAGCAACCCGGGCCTCGATCCGCGCGTCGTAGGTTTCTTGAAGCAGGGCGAGGGCCTTGTCTGCCTCCGCGGTGGCCTCGGGCGATTCGGTTCCTTCAGGGGCCTTCTTCCGCAAGTCGAGGCTGCGTCGCCAGTGAGCCGAAGCAGCTTTGCTCTTCGCGTCAAGCACTCGTCCTGAGGTCTTCACGGAAAGGTACGCCTCGATCGCTTCGGGGTAGCGCCCCTGGCCCAGAGCAATGTCTCCCTGAAGAATACGAGCGACATCGGCCTGGGCCGAGTCGGGCCAAGTGGCGATCGTGTAGTCGGCGAGAGCTTGAAGACGCTGAAGGTCTTGCGCCTGGCCTGGCCCCTTCATCGTTTCGTAGGCCTGGGCCAACGCTCCCATGCCCAACTCGGTCGCCCCCAGCGACGATTCCCACGTCGGATAGCGACGAGCGAGGAAATTGGCCAGCACCGCGGCCTCGTGGTACCGACCTGCAGAATAGAGCGTAAAGGCAAGGAGGTAACGGGCCTCGTTCGCCCGGCTCGAATCACGAGCGGGATTGACCTTCGTCAGGGCCGATCGGAGCAGGGCGATCGCATTCTCCCACGAGCGAAGCCCCATTTCCTCGCGAGCTCGGGTCATGGCCTGATCGAAGCTCAAGCCGGCGAGGGTTCTCGCATCGATCGGTCCGCTGGGCCGATACTTGGTCAGAAGCTCGACCGCGTCAGCCTTGTACGGCGACGCATAGGCGACCACCTGGCTGAGTTGCGTGATCAGATCGCCGACCAGCTCATCCTTGCGGGCGACGGCCGCTGCGTAATTGTCTTCGAGCTGAGCATCAATGTTCCGGGCCAGTTCCAATTGAACGCCGAGACGTTCGTAAGACCCGGTATCCCCCCGGCTCGCATTCAACCAGTCGCGGGCGAGCCGTTCGGCCAGGGGGAACTCGCCGCGTTTGCGAGTGGCGATCACTTTGAAGAAGGCGACCTGACGCTGCAATTCACGCAATCGGGGGTCTTCATGTGTGAGCAGTTCGTTATAAATCCCCATCGCCGCCCCAAGGTCCCCCTTCTCCTCAAGGCTCTTGCCTTGCCACATCCGGGCGGCGAATCCGGCCATCCAGGTCCGGTACGAATCGTAAATGCCCTTGAACGTAACCGTGGCCTCGTCGAGCAGGCGATTCCGGTCGTCGGAGCCTTCGGGGTAGGTCTGTGCCTCGTCGTAATCGATCAAGGCGCGTTTCAGAATCGCGTCGATCAGACGGCGTTGGGCCTCGTCTCGGGCCGCTCGTCTCGGGTCAGACTCATCAAGAAAGGCAACCGGGAACGCCTGATAGGCTTGTTCCAGGTCGGTTCGGCCGGCATCGAAGGAACGGCGAGCCTCGGCAAACGCGGCGCGGGCCGCAGCGAGTTTCGCCTCGCGGTCGGCGGGGTCTTCGCTTTCTTCGGCTTTCAAAACCGCTGTCTGACCACGCTGATAAAGCACCTGAGCCAGTTGGACCTTCGCTTCCACGGCCAGTTCGTGGTTGGGATGGTCTTTGAGGAAGGCATCGAAGGCGGCTCGGCCCTGGTCGAGCAGCAAGTCGCGTCGTTCCAGTTCCAGAGCGACCTCGGCTTCTCGAAGCTTATTGCGTGCTTCCTCGAAGGCGAGGATCGGCTTCAACTCCTCCGCCGTGTTGGGATCGGCTCGAAGCGAGGCAATGTACTCCTCCGCCAGATCAAAATACCCGCGATCGCGGAGGCCTTCGAGAAAGCTCAGAGACCGATTCGAAGGGGACTCCTCGCCGAGTTCCTGACGAGCTTCTACGACGGAGTAAGAGCAGGAGACGAGCACCAGCACCGCCGCAATCAGAGCCGCGGCGCGTCGAAATCGAAGCATCGAGAGGGTCTCCCGGGCCGGGGCCGTTGGCAATTCGAAGGGAACAACGGGTGGTCCGCCGTGTGGTGATTCAGGGAGCTTGCCTGCATCAAACTTTACGACGCCTTCGAGCGGGTCGTCAACCCGCCGTGCCGGTCTTCGAGACGTTCGCCCGAGTGTCGATCGCCCGGTGCAAAGCGCGAAGCGCCAGCAGGCCGCACTTCCGACGCGCGGGGGTCAGCGGGATGCCGATCCACTCGATCATCCGATCGGGGGCCAGGGCTCGGGCATCCTCGAGCGTTTGGCCTTCAATCTGTTCGGCGAGGATCGACGCCGCGGCCTGACTGATCACGCAGCCTTTCCCTTCAAAACGAGCCAGGGCAATTCGCTCCGGATCCTCAGGATCGAGGGCGACCTCAAAATGGATCTGATCGCCGCAGAGTGGATTGTCTAAGTCGGCGTCGAGATCGACCACGTCGAGGCGGCCGCGATACGGTGAGCTGTCGTAGTGGTCGAGTAATTCTTCGCGGTAAAACAAGTCTTCCATGCGAATTCGGTCCTCTTTGACTGTCGCGTCGGGAATGAGGGGGAGGTCAGCCGCTCCGGCGGGACCGTCGAGCTCGGAACAGATGAATCGCGTTGCGGATCGCCTCGGCCAATCGATCAAAGTCTTCGGGAGTGTTATAGAGATAGGCACTGGCTCGGGCGCTGGCCATCAATCCGAATCGCTGATGCAAGGGCATCGCGCAGTGCTGGCCGGCTCGAATGGCCACCCCGTCCCGGTCAAGCAACTGGGCCAGGTCGTGCGGGTGAACCCCTTCGATGTCCATGCTGAGAATCCCACCTTTGTGTTCTGGATCCGGGCCAAGGATGTGGACACCGGGAATGTCTTCCATCAATCGGTGGGCATGGTCCATCAGATGCCGTTCATGAGCGATCAGGGCCTTGCTGTCGAACTGCGAGAGATAGTCGATCGCAGCGCCCATCCCAATCGCCTGGGCAATCGGCGGGGTTCCTGGTTCGAACTTATAAGGGATCTCGTTCCACTCGGCGCCTTCGCGGGTCACTCGGGTCACCATGCTCCCGCCTCCCCACGACGGCGGCATCGCCTCCAGATGCGCTCGACGCCCATAGAGCACGCCGACCCCCGTCGGCCCGCACATCTTGTGACCGGAAAACGCCAGGAAATCGATCCTGAGCTTCCCCACGTCGATCGCCCGATGTGCCACCCCCTGAGCTCCGTCGACGACCACGATCGCACCACGATCGTGCGCCATTTCAATGACCGACTCCAGGGGCGTGACCGTTCCCAAGACATTCGACATGGCCGAGAGGGCCACGATCCGGGTCCGATCCGACAGCTGCCGCTCCACCGACTCGACTTCCAGACGCCCGTCGTCGGTGATCTCGGCGAACCGAAGGGTCAGTCCTTTTTCCTTCGCCAGCATTTGCCAGGGAATCAGGTTCGAATGATGCTCCAGGTCGGTCAGGACGATCTCATCCCCCTCTCGAAGGAAGGTTCGTCCCCAAGATTGCGCGACGAGGTTAATCGCGTCGGTCGTTCCTCGGGTCCAGATGATCTCCTCAACCTCGGCGGCACCGATGAATCGGGCCACCGTCTCTCGGGCGGCCTCGTAGGCCTCGGTGGCCCGTTCGCTCAGGGTATGAATTCCGCGATGGACGTTGGCCGGATAGTCCGAGTCGTAACCCTGAACGGCCCTGATAACCTTCCAGGGTTTCATAGTCGTCGCTGCGTTATCCAGGTAGGTCAGGGGAACACCCGGCCGGATTTCCTGGTTCAGTCCCGGGAAATCGGCCTTGAGGTCGTCGTACCGAAGGGAGAGGGAGTCAACGGTCGCCATCATGCTCCGGTGGGCTGGCTTCAAAAGAGGGCAGGGCGATATGCTTTCCTATCATACGAGATTCGAGGCGATCGTGCTCGGTCTTCCCTCAATCGTTCTTGGTCGAAACAATGGGGTTTCGCCCGTCGTCTCGATCCCCGGGAGTTTGCTTCGTGTCCCGATATTTCAAGTACAAAGCCGCTGATGCTCTGCTCGCCGATGCTCGCGCGATGGGCCTCGACCTCCGGCTCAGTGATGACCTTTCTCCGCTGGCCAGCCCCCTGAGCGTCGGTGGACGGACGATCGGCAATCGCCTGGCCATCCATCCGATGGAAGGGTGTGACGGCGAGCGAGACGGCAATCCCGGTGAGTTGACCCTCCGGCGCTACCGACGGTTTGGCGACGGAGGGGCGAAGCTCATCTGGGGAGAGGCCGCCGCCGTCGTTCCCGAAGGCCGCGCCAACACCCGGCAACTCGTGTGCGACGAGGCCCGGGCCGGCGGTCTGGCCCAATTGCTCGAACAGTGCCGCCAGTCCCACCACGAGGCGTGGGGAGATGATTCCGACCTGCTCGTCGGCCTGCAACTGACCCACTCCGGCCGCTACAGCGTCCCCCAGCCGTTCCTGGCACAGCATGACCCCTGGCTCGATCGCCGCACCATCATCGACCGCCAGACCGGACGCTCGGCCGACGCCGACACCCCACTCCTTTCCGACGATGACCTCGACCGCCTCCAGGATCGCTACGTCGAGGCTGCCGAAGTGGCCGCCCGGGTCGGTTTCGACTTTATCGACCTGAAACAGTGCCACCGCTATCTGCTCTGTGAGTTACTCTCAAGCCACACGCGCCCCGGCAAGTACGGCGGATCGTTCGAGAACCGGACCCGCTTCATTCGAGAGGTCGTGGCGCGCATTCGTGATCGCCTTCCGTCCTTGATGGTGGCGACCCGGATGAATGTCTACGACGGCATTCCGTGGCGCACCGGGGCCGATCAGGCCGGAGAGCCGGAGGACGTTTCCTATCCCCTCCGGTCGTCCTGGGGCACCGATCCCCACGACCACACCCGCCCCGACCTCGACGAGCCGATCCGCCTGATCGGCATGCTCCGAGACCTCGGCGTGACGATGGTCAACGTGACGATGGGAAATCCCTACGGAAGCCCTCACATCATCCGCCCCTTCGAATACCCCCCTCCCGACGGCTACGAGACGCCGGAGCACCCGTTAATTGGCGTCGATCGCCACTTCCGCCTGACCGAGCAGATTCAGCGAGCCTTCCCTGATCTGCCGATCCTCGGCTCGGGCTATTCCTGGCTCCAGGCCTTCATTTTCCAGGCAGGGGCCGCCAATGTCCGGGACGGTCGTGTGTCGATTGTCGGAGTGGGCCGGGCCTCGCTCTCGCACCCGGATTTCGCCCGAAACGTTCTTGAAGGTCGTCCGCTCGATCGCAAGCGCATCTGCCGGACCTTCAGTTATTGCACCGCCTTGATGCGATCGAAGCATAACGACCTGGGCCAGTTCGCCACGGGCTGCCCTCCGTTCGACAAGGAGGTGTACGACCCGATCTGGAAAGAGGCGCAGCAGACGGCCCCCTCCTCAGGATGACAATCGTTGCCGCTTCAAGACGATCAGGATGAACCGCTGAGGAAGCCCGGGGCCTCACTCCTCGTCATCATCCTCACGGTGGGTTTTTGAGCGATTACGAACCGATCGCCAGAGGTGCTTTCCCTGTGTGCCGATGGACGAGATGAACCGTCGGGCCTTCGAGCGGCTCGATTGGCGATGCAGGTGGCGCAGCAAGGCGATTCGCTCGGCCTCGGGAAGCCGCCGGGCGATCGCCGGCAAGACCGTCTCAGCCACCGCGCCGGGGGATTGATCGCCCAGTTCAACGGCAATGACCCGATTGATCCCTTCCGGAAGCTCGGCCTTTAGGGCGGAAATCGCCTCATCCCTGGCGATCGGTTTGAGGGTGGTTCGCACGCCCGCCCCTTCAGCAGTCCCAGAGCCTCTGAAGTCCGAGACGTCCCGGAATCGGTTGAACCCGGTCACGACCACCAGGGCAGGGGGTCGATTGAGGTGGGACCGTTCCTGATACCAATCGACCCACTCTCGACAGTAATTCAGGTCGTCGCTCAGGTCGCCTCGCGAGGCGTCGGCAACGAGGAGCAGGAAATCTCCTCCCTCCGCCGCTGCCACGGCGTCCTTGCGACTGGTTCGCTCTCGAGCTGTATCCGGACCCGGCATGGCCCGGTAACCGGGAATCTCCAGAAACTTCACGGTTTCGAGTCGATCGGCCAGTCCCGGCTCTCGACCGGCCTGAATCAGCTTGGCCTTGACCCCAGAAAGATCCTCGTCGCCGATCGTCTTCTCAAGGGCGGCAATCAAGAGCGACTTGCCCGCACCCCGTCCACCAGCAACCGCAATGACCGGGGTCGCCCCTTCGTCGTGAGTGGTGTTGGCCGTGTCATGGACCTTGCGAGTGAGGCGCCGATAATGCTCTGACCCGATCGCGAGGCGTCCGCTGTACAGTTCGACGAGATGCAAACCGAGGCGGTTGACATAGGCTCGGAAAAACCATCGCATCAACGACCGCTGCATGTTCCGCCAGGCTGGCTGAGCAATGAGCTTCTGGGTTCCGAGCCGGGCCACCCCCGCGACGGGAGCAAACAGCGGAAGCAGATACGTGTAAATCTCGTTGGCTCGGTTGACGAGGTTCGCCGCGTCGATCGCCTGCTTCCAGTGGCCTGGAGTAACGATGTCTCCTCCCGGAATCTGCCGGCAAAGCCGGGTCAGGTCCTCTGCGGCGAGTTCCAGGGCCGTCAGGAGTTCGACGACCGACACGTTGTCCATGGGGTCGCGAGCGCCCGGGTGATAGTGCTTCGCCAGGGCGATGGCCAGTTCTCGACCTGTGTTGATATAGATGTCACCCACCGTCAACGCTTCGATCGCTGCTTCATCGGCCCGATTGGACATGCCCTGCACAATCTTCCAGGCATCACGATCGCGAGGACTAAACGTCTGGGGAGCATCCCAGTCAAGTGGCGGCAACAAGGTGTTTGACGACCGAGTCCAGCGGTCCGCCAGATAGGCAAACAGCGCGTAGGAGCCAATCCAGCCCAGGGCCACCGCCGTGACCCAGAGCCAGCCGTGCTCGAGCAGCCAGAGGGAACCAAAGATGACGTAAATGCCGAACGGCACCACGATCAGGGCAATCAGCACCCAGGCTCGCCAGTTTCGGAGCACGTCGAGACCCCCCGCGGTTGCGCGTGCGCGCTGGACCGTCCGACCGAGCAGAGTTACCGAAACTCTCTCCCCTTCATCCAACCATCGGACGTGGAATCAGGCTCCTATCGTCTGCCTAACCCCTTTGTTTTTCAAGACGATCGCCGACGGCCCCATAGTGCCTGATCGGCCTGGTCGCTATAACGGCGACGAGACGAGCGGATCTCGACGGGAGATCGGCTGGCTCTCGTGGGTGCACCTTTTCGGAGACCTTCTTCGATGTCAGAACACTCGAAGCGATCGGTAGGATGGATGCTCGCGCTTGCAATCGGACTGATCGGCTGTGGTGGGGGTGATGGCGGAATCGATGAGGGAATCGACTTTGGCGATTCCCCAACGCCGGTTGTCGACCCTTCCGAGCCCGGACCCGACCCGATGATCGAAGCTGAATCAATCGAAGAGGAAACGGTGGAGGAGGAACCCGCCGACGCGGAGGCTCCCGTTGCCATTGCTCCTCCCCTCGACTCCCCCGCTCCGGAACCGGAATCCCCGTGATCGAGGATCGCTCGCCGAACGCTCGGAGCAAGCCCTCGGCCCCCGGCCTCCGATCAGGAGGCCCGGAGGGTCGCGTCAAATCGCGTACGGCACGCCTCGATGATGTCCCGGATCGAAGCCTCCACCTCCTCACCGGTCAAGGTTCGATCGGCGCTCCGGAAGGTCAGGCCGAAGTGGAGACTATGCCGACCTTCGGGAATCCCGGCCCCTTCGAAGGTGTCAAGAAATTCGACCGATTCCAACAATGAGCCCCCAGCATTCCGGGCGGCCTCGGCCAGTGAGGTCCAGGGAAGGGCTTTCTCCACCACCAGCGAGAGATCGCGCGTGACCTCTGGATAGATCGGCACAGGGTGATATTTTGGCGAGAGTTCGGCGCGATCAATGAGAGCCTCCAGCCCGATCTCGGCTGCGGCACAGGGACCTCGCAAGCCGAATCGGCGTGCAGCCTCGCCGTCGATCTCGCCGGCGTAGCCGAGGTGCATCTCGCCGAGCAAGAGCTCAGCGGATCGCCCGGCAGCCATCGGAAAGGGTGACGCCGGTCGACAGATGAGCTGATCCGTCAGATGGAGCCGATCGAGCAGGGCTTCGACGATTCCCTTGATCGCGAAAAAGTCGGTGCCGGCAACCAGTGCGACGCGGGGCGATTCGTCGGGCAAGGGACGCTCGACCCGGGGCAGGTAGACGTGGGCCACCTCGAACAGCCGCGCGTCGGCGTTGCCGTGTGCCTGGTTGTACGACCTGGCGGCCAGCAGACTCGGAACAAGGCTCTGGCGCAGGGCGCTGTTCTTGCGGAAGTCAGCATGCTCGGCACGGATCGGCGGTTCGACAGGAAGGGGATCGATGGGGGCAATGAGTTCATCGGGCACGAGGCTGAAACAGACTGCCTCGTCAAAACCAAGTCCGGTCAAGGCCTCTCGTACGGCCCGTTCGATCCGCTCGCGGCGGCCAAGGCTGGAGGCGGCCAGCGGAACCGGCTGATCCTCGGGAATATGCTCGTATCCATGAATACGCGCAGCTTCTTCGATCAGGTCGATCTCGCGTTCCAGGTCGCTCCGCCAGGTCGGTGGCCGGAAGGTGGCCGCATGGTCATCGTTCCCGATGCGCTCCAGGCCAAGGGTTGTGAAGATCTCCTCGACGCGGACCCGGGGAATTTCGATCCCCAGGACACGCTCGATCTGAGAGAACCGAAGCGGGATTGCAGGGCGCTCTGGAGGAGGCGCTGAGGCCAGATCGATCACCCCTTCGTGCAGCGTGCCGCCGGCGAGTTCCAGCATCAACTGAGCACATCGTCTGCTGGCCCACTCAGTTCGCTCGGGGTCCATCGGCCGCTCGAACCGATAGCTCGACGGACTCATCAACCCCAGGCCCCGAGAGGTCCGACGCACCGAGAGGGGGTCAAACTGGGCGGCTTCGATCAGGATGTCGGTCGATTGATCGCCGATCTCCGTCTCCAGGCCGCCCATCACCCCGGCCAGGCCGACCGGACGCCGGCCGTCGGCAATGACGAGCATCTCGGGGGTCAGCTCATACGTCTTCCCGTTGATGGCAACGAGCTGTTCGCCGGGTCGGGCCTTGCGGACGACAAGACGGTGCTCGGCCAGGGTGTTGAGGTCGTACGCATGAAGGGGTTGACCGCACTCGAACATCACATAGTTGGTGATATCAACAAGATTGTTGATGCAACGCACCCCCAGAGTTTCCAGGCGTTTCCGCATCCACCACGGGCTTGGTCCGACCTTCGCCCCCGTGATGACCCGTGCCGTGAAGCGTGGGCAGAGCCCCGGTTCCTCGATCGAAACAGCGGTCACTTCGGAGACGGAGGAGCCGGATTCGGGCGGGTGGGGCTGGGGTTCTCGGAACGTTCTGCTGCCGTAGACTGCGGCGATCTCGCGAGCCACGCCCAGATGCCCGAGGCAATCGGGCCGATTGCTCGTGACTTCGAGATCAATGGCGAGGTCCCCGCCAACCTCGGCCGTACCTTCATGGTTCAGGCCGGTCAGGGCAAGGCGTTCGGCAAGTTCGTCGGCCGGCATGTCGAGCCGGACGTAATCGGTCAACCAGTTCCAACTGACAATCATGATGGTAGGGTTCGTTCGACGGCGTTCGGGAGTTCAGGTTTGGGGAAGGGGAATCTGGTTCGCTTCGAGGGGCCCGAGGATGGCATTGATGTCCAATTCGACGTTGGGCAGGGCGGCCGGAGCAACCGTTTGCCCCCGGCTTCGAATCAGTTGTTCGGTATACGTCCCGTTGTCCGGGATGCGATGCAACTCGATTCGGTCCTCGATCAGGTCGATCAGCCAGACCTCGGTCACGCCCGAGCGGGCGTAAAGCCCAAGCTTGGTGCCGCGGTCATAAGCGCTCGACGAATCCATGACCTCGAGAAAAAGCAGGACGTCGGACGGTCCCGAGTGGGCGGAGGCATATCGACCCTCGCGTCGGTTGACGATCATCAGATCAGGCTCGGGCTCAGAGTGGTCGTCAAGCCGGAGCGGATTCTGAACGCGAACAATCGCTCGACCGAAAAGGAGAGGGACCAGGATCTCGACAAGTCGGTCAACGACATCCGCGTGTCTCGGGCCGATCGGGATCCTCGCGATCAGATCCCCTTCGATCAACTCGACGCGAGCAACCTCGCACAGAAATCCAAGGTCGCCGAGGCGGTAGAAATCGTCCACCGTGAACCGGAGGCGAGCCGGTTGAGAGCCGAGCGGGCCCGGAGAGGCGGGAGATGCCGGGTTCTGCGATCGCGTTGCGGTCGCCATCGGGGAGGGGCCTCCGAAGGGGCCGAGGCCTCAGACCTTCGTCTGCTCGGCGTAAGACTTGACGTCTGCGATGGCGAGTTCAATCGACTTGCGACGCCAGTCGGTCAGGGCCGAGTCGAGGGCTCGGGTCAGATGATTGACCAGTTGAGAGGCGGCGTCGGCAGGATTGTCCCCCTCGGCCCGGATCTCCGGGAAGTCGCGGTGGTGAACTGCGGCCAGTCCGGCGGTGGCGCCGGCGGTGACAATCACGCGGTCTTCGCCTTGGGACATCGTCGAAACCTCGGGTGAGACAGGCTGATGCTCGAAGCGGTGGGGCGGGAGGCTTGCTCGTTCCGGATCAGCCTGTCGAGAGGATGGTCGATCGGTGGTGGGAGCAGGATCGAGCGCCGAAGCCGCTTGTCCTCGGTTCAAAATTGGGACAGGAACCGTACATCGTTGAGGGTAAACTGCCGAATGTCGTCGATTCCGTGGCGTCTCATGCAGAGGCGCTCGACACCGAGACCGAAGGCGAATCCGGTTACCTCATCTGGATCATAGCCTACAGCGCGAAGAACGTTCGGGTCGACCATTCCCGCTCCTCCCATTTCAACCCAGCGGTCGCCGCCATGCCAGAGCATGTCGACCTCAACGCTCGGCTCGGTGAACGGGAAGAAGGAGGGACGGAAGCGAATCTGGACATCCTCGCCGAGGTACCCCTGGGCAAACAGGCGAAGGGTACTCTTCAGGTGGGCCATTGTGATCCCGCGGTCGACCATCAACCCTTCGATCTGATGGAACATGAACGAGTGGGTGGGATCGACCTCATCAGGGCGATAGACGCGACCAATGGCAACGATCCGGACCGGAGGGGCTTGCCGCTCCATGACCCGAATCTGAATGGTGCTGGTCTGACTGCGGAGCAAGGCTCCGTCGCTCAGGTAGAAGTTGTCGGCCGGATCGCGAGCGGGGTGAGAGAGGGGGATATTCAGCGCTTCGAAGTTGTGGAAGACATCCTCGACTTCCGGACCCCGGGCTACACCGAAGCCGAGGCGGCCGAACAAGTCGATCAACTCGTCGGCTGTCTGGGTCAACGGGTGCCGATGCCCGAGCCGGGGCCGAGGGGTGCCGGGACGGGTGACATCGAGGCCAGAGATGGCGGCTTCGGGACGTTCCAGTCGTGCCTTGGCCGATTCCCATGCGGCTTCAAGCGCCTTTTTGACGGTGTTGAACCGCTGGCCGTATTGCTTGCGGGCCGAGGGCTCGATCAGCTTGAGCCGTTCCTGGGCGGCCTTGATCTTGCCCTGCTTCAGGCCGAGGTACTCGATCCGAGCGGCCTCGACCTCCTCCGGACGAGATGAGGTGCGGAAGGACTCGAGGCCAGAGGCTTCGAGGGATTCGAGCTCGTGGATCGCCGTGGAAAGGTCCATCAATCAGGTCGGATGGGAACCGCCCACCCGCTCTCGGGGGGAGTGGGCGGCGCCCACCTCGGGGAGGGTCTATCGTCACACGAGTCGAGTAGCCAGAGGTTGCCTCAGGCGGATGCTGCGGCGACGGCCGGAATCGCGCCGATCTCCTGAAGCTTGGCACGAACCCGATCGGCGATGACGTCGAAGGTCTCGGGATCGTGGATCGCCAGCTCGGAAAGGCTCTTGCGGTCGAGGCCGATGTCGAGCAGCTTCAAGCCCTGGATGAACCGGCTGTAACGGAGCCCTCGCATCTCGGCTGCGGCACTGATGCGGGTGATCCACAGACGGCGGAATTCTCGCTTCTTGGTGCGGCGGTCGCGGAAGGCGAACATCCCGGCGCGGAGCAAGGTTTCCTTGGCCGTGCGGTAGAGCCGCCGGCGACCGCCGACAAAGCCCTTAGCTTCCTTCAACAAACGCTTCTTGGCCCGACGGCGGGCCGATCCTTTCCTCGCGCGCATCGCTCAGGTTCTCGACGATCAGGGAGGGGGCTTAAGACGAAGGAGATCGAATTCAACAGGGTTGTTCAGGCGGTCACTCGGCCGAAGGGGATTCTGCGGTCCCGTTGGTTTCGAGTTGTTCCTGGGCCGCAGCTGCGGCGGCGAGGGCGTTGGCGAATCGGCCGTGCCCGGCTTCGCGGCGTTGCAAGGCCCGGCGGATTTTGTGAGCCATGGCCTTGTTCTCCAGGACGGCCGGCTTGCGCAACTTCCGAATGCGCTTGCCGCTCATGTGGCTATTCAGGTGGGAGGAGCCGCAACGCTTGTGAATGACCTTGCCGGTCGCCGTCACCTTGAAGCGTTTCTTGGTCCCCTTGTGGGTTTTCATCTTCACCGAAGGCATCGTCGTCTGGCCTCGTCTGTGCCCGGTCGGAGCCGGCCTCGGCCGGGCTACCTGCGCTCGGGGTGATCGCTCGGGGATGTCGGTGGGACGCAGGTTGCGTCAGGTCGCAACGCAAGCCCGGAAGAGGAGAATCGTACCATGAGAGCGCCCCGGATCCAATCCCGATCGGAGTCCGAGGATAAAAAACGCCCCCGAGCCGAGGACAACACGGTTCGGCTCGGGGGGCAAAGGCCGGTCAGCTGCGCGTTCGTCGATGCATGCCGTCGGAACGAGCGCCGGGCCGGAGCCCGCCTGGGGACCGACGGCAAGCAGACCTCATCAGCATCACCGCGGGGCGACGATGGCGGTCATGCGGCGTCCTTCCATCGAGGGAGGTTTTTCAACCTTGGCCACGTCGTCGAGGGCGGCAATCACCTCCTCAAGCACGCGGCGGCCTTCCTCAATGTGGGCCATCTCTCGGCCTCGGAACAGCACGTTGACCAGCACCTTGTCCTTGTGTTCGAGGAAGTCGCGGGCCTTCTTGACCTTCACCCGGATGTCTTCGTCTCCGGTCTTCGGTCGGACGCGGATTTCCTTGACCTGGACCTGATGTTGTTTCTGCTTGGCGACTCGCTTTTTCTGTTCGTATTTGAACTTGCCGAAGTCCATGATCTTGCAGACCGGCGGCCGCTCATTCGGCGCAACCTCGACCAGGTCCATGTCGGCCTCTCGGGCCAGTTCCAGGGCCTTGGATGTCGGGATCACGCCGAGCTGGGCACCGTCGGCACCAACGACCCGGATCGGCGAAATGCGAATCTGATCATTCACGCGCTGAGTTTTCTCGCGCTCGGTTCGGTCAAACGGCGGTCTGATGGCGTCCTCCCCCGGGACGATACGGATCAACCTCTGATGGGGATTGGTGAGGATTCCGGCCCGATTCGACCCCGAGGCCGGCACCATCCCGCATCCGCGACGCCCACCTCGTGGCGGGTCGAGTTTCGTCGCAGAGGCAATCTTGATCTATAACGGGTCTGGTGCGAACAGTCAAGCAAATCGCAATGATTGTGCAGCCGGATTCTGGAAAGATTCGCGATCGTTTATTCGCGTAACGGGTTGAGTTGGCGGACTCGGCGGCCTTCGGTCAGGAGTCGGCCCTCGGCATAGAGGGCGATGGCTTCGGGAAGGGCCTGGCGTTCGGCGGCCTGGACGCGAGCGGCGAGGGTCGCGGGGGTGTCGTCGTCGAGCACCGCGACGGTGCGCTGAAGGATGATCGGGCCGTTGTCGTAATGCTCATCGACAAAGTGGACGGTACAGCCGGAGACCTTCACGCCCAGGTCGATCGCCGAGCGATGGACGGCCTCGCCGTGAAACCCCTTGCCGCCGAAGCTGGGCAAGAGCGCCGGGTGGACGTTGATGATCTTCCCCTCGTAGTCCTTCGGGATCGGTAGCAAGCTGAGGAATCCGGCGAGGACGACGAGATCGGCCTTGGAGTCTCGGATCGGACCGAACAGCGCGGCCTCGTAGGCTTCGGGGGTCAGGTCGAGCTTTCGGACAACCGCTACGGGCACGCCGGCCCGTTCGGCCCGCTGGATCGCTCCGGCCCCCGGCTTGCTCACGATCACCTGGACGACTGAGGCGATCAGACGCCCTTCGGCGATCCGGTCGAGGAGGTTCTGTAACGTCGATCCGCTTCCCGAGGCCAGCACGGCCAGGCGGATCGGCGGCTCGGTGATCGGAGGGGTTCTTGGGGCGTCGGGCATCGGAGTCGGGGTGCCTGGGGACCTAGAATCGGAGTCGTTGCAGCGAATCATACGCGATCATCGCGGCCAAGGGGTGTCCGGAACGACGCGGATCGAACCCGCTCGGGGTTGAGTCGATGCGGAGGCGGGAGCGCCCGAGAGATTGCCTCGGGTGCGCCTTCGGGAGCGCTTCCGGAACGCGGGGTCGTTGCGGCGTTTGGTGTTGTCTGAACACGGGTTGCGTCGAATCGGTTGGCTTCGTTCCGTGGATTGCGTGCGTTGAGGGAAATGGCTTCGTTTCGTCAACGCGACAGAGAATGACGCCGGTGAGGGGCGGCGCAATGGCTTTGTTTCGTCAGGCCGATCTGTGCCAGGAAGGATCGTGTTCTGAGGATGGGGTTTCGGGGACGATCGGGGCCTCTCGTCGGAGGACCGGGGGCATCGTCGCCGGATCGGGTGCGCTGCAGGGTGCGCCTGAGGTGCGCTCTGGGTGCGCCACCACCGCAAGGATCGCGGGTGGTGTTTATGCTGCAATGATAGGGGTTTGTGTCGATGGGCCTGGCTTCGTTCGGGGAATTGGCAGGGTACGGTTGGGTTTGTTTGGTCAGGGTGTCGGGGGTGCGATGGGTTCGTTTCGTCACGCCAGGGAGGATCGGGCCACAAACGCGGGGCAAGCCGGGTCGCATCCAGGGAAGGGAAGGGGATCGGGGCATGGAAGGAGCCCGAGGAAGATCGTTGTCGGGAGGCAACGGGAGGACGCGGAGGGTGAGGCGGTCGCGATGGAGGGAACACGGGTGCGGACTCGGGGACAGCGGGGAGGAGACGGGATCGAGTGGGCTCCCTCGTGGTCGTTGGCGCTCGCCGAGAGGGAGGCGAGGGCGGGGAGACGATCGGCCAATCGGGGGGATCGTCGGGAGGGCGGAGACCTTCCTGTCCCTTACTATCGTGATTGGGACGAGGGGCAGTCACACAAAATGGTAAGGACACGATAACGGGGGCCGTCTTGATCGTCTCTGAATGGGTGGTTCGAGCGGATCGACGTACGAGCGCACCTCGACCCGTTGCCAAGCAAGGGGCGATCCCAGGTGTCACCGGGTCGCCGTGTTCTATTGGTGAGCAGGTGCCCGGTGTTCCCCGATGGACGCACCTTCAAATCTTCCCGCCTTGCTCGGACCGAACGCTATACTGATGGGAGCCAGGGATTGGAGTCGAAGGGGAGTCTCAGCATGCGCTTGGCAGTCCGGGTCGCCGCGACCTACGAATTGCAGGATGAGTCGTTCGGCTGCCTGATGGTCGAGCCGTCGTTGAGCGGGGAACGGCATCGGGTGGTCGAGGAAGACTTGACGACCAGTCCGACCCGATCGTGCGTCCTGGGTCGAGACCTCTACGGCAACCCTCAGCGGCACTTCATCGCGCCGAAGGGTCGGTTCTCCTTCGCATTTTCGGCCACCGTCGAGGTCGAGCCGAATGCCGAGATCCCGGAGGATGCCGTCAAACATCCGGCTCAGGACCTCCCACCCGAGACCTTGATTTATACCTTGCCGTCGCGATATTGCGAGTCGGACGTGCTCTCCCGGATGGCCCAGAGCGAGTTCGGCGATCTTGCCCCCGGGGCCGGTCAGGTCCGGGCCATCGCGGACTGGGTGCGGAGTCGGGTCGAGTATCGCTACGGCACGACCGGCCCGACCACCTCGGCGAGGGGGACGGCGATTGATCGGGTCGGCGTTTGCCGTGATTTCGCCCACCTGGTCATCGCGTTCTGCCGGGCGCTGGACATCCCCGCTCGGTACGTTTCAGGCTACGCCCTGGGTCTCGAACCGCCGGACTTCCACGGCTATGTTCAGGTCTATTTGGGTGGGGCGTGGCACAACGTCGATGCCACCTTCGCCGGTCTTCGGCCCGCCCTCGTCCCGATCGCCCTCGGCCGCGACGCCACCGACGTGGCGATGATGACGCTCTGGACGCCGCATGAGGTGGTCGAGCAGTCGGTGGAGGTTTGCAAGGTTGGCGATTGAGGCATCCCCTCACCGTTCGAGGGGAGGCCTCACCGAACGACCGGACTGAATCCGGTTGTCCTGATGCGGCTCCGACACCTGGCCAGCGTGCCGAGTTCCCGCTCACGGGCCGAATCGCAGGACGGAAGGCTTCGTAGTCGCGGTCGCCATGTGAAGTTCTTGATGTCTTGCGGCGCGGAACGCGAACAGCCTTCCGCTGAAACACTGGCTTGGGGCACGACGTTTTCAATTACCGCTTCAATGCCAGGACAAGTACGCCGATCGCCACCAAACCGATCCCCAGCCATTCTCGTGCGGAGGGCCGTTCACCGAGGAATGCGAAGGCGAAGAGCGCAACAAGCACAAGACTGAACTTGTCAACCGGTGCGACCTTTGATGCCTCGCCGACTTGAAGCGCTCGAAAATAGCAGACCCATGACGCGCCTGTGGCCAGGGCCGACAGCGCCAGGAACAGGATTGTCCTGGGAGCAAGGGTTCGAGGGTCACTCCACTTGCCTGCGTACAGCACGAATCCTGTCAGCACGAAGAGGACGAGAACGGTACGAATGAGTGTCGCGAAGTCGGAGTCGACCCCTCGAATTCCGACCTTGGCGAAGATTGCAGTCAGCGCAGCGAAGCACGCCGACAGTGATGCCCAGAAGAACCAATCGTGAGGGGACGTCATGATGATCTACCGAGCCGAAACGGGACGCGAGGAACGGTCTAGTTCGGCCCAGTTTCTCCCGTTCGCCGCGTCAGCCGGCTTGCTGTCATGACCGATCGGCAGGGAACAAATCGATTTCCAGTCACTTGAGGAAGCGTCTGACTGGACTGGGATCGGGACGAACCCAGTGACCCTGCTCTTTCTGAGCTAACGGGATGGGGGCCAGCTCCCGATGGAAAAGGCCCCGTTCGGAAAGGATGTGTCGTTTGGGTTGATCCCGGTCACGCGCTGGTGTGACGCCGACGCTTGAACGCGACGATGCCAAGAATTGCGGCTCCCAGAAGGCCGCTTGCTAGAGTCGTCGGCTCGGGGATTGCTGTGATCTGGAACTCTCCACCAGTATCCACGAATTTGAATTGGAATGACGGGACGGCATTCGCAGTCCCGCCATTGAAGGTCAGAATGCTGCTGCCCTTCAAGACCCAATTCCCACTGCCGAAATTCGTGAGCCCGAGATAGTCAACATTGTCCCCGGGGCCACCAGGAGCCGAAGAGGTTCCGCTCAAGGAGGAGGAGTTGAACTCGGAGATGCTGACTTCAGAGGCGGTGGTCGCGGAGCCCCTGGTTCGGATGAAGATTGAGTCGAAGGCGCCGGTCACGCGAGTTAGCGTCACGGGCGAGATCGAACCGGTGTTGAACAACCAGGTGATCGTACTGGTTGCGGAATCGAACGACATGGTCCAGTCGTAAGAAGTTCCTGACGTCCAGATAAATTGACGTTGTTGCCCATTCGCCGTGCTGGTGTCATCGACAAGCTTGAGTTCGAAATTCCCATTCAACGCATTATTGCCGTACGTGCCCTCGGCCACTCCGGTGACTGACCAGCCTTCGTTCGCTAGGGTCGAATTGAATGCGGTATCGGTTTCGAACGCACCCTGCTGGACCAGCAGCCCGGCGCGTGAAGTGGACGGGGCAGCAAGCACGGCCCCCAGGACTAATCCTATTGAAACCCGATGAAAACTCATTCCTGCGCTGCTCCTTAACAGAATTCCTCGATCAAAATCGTCCGCTTAGACCGGATCCCGCAGAATTCTAGAGAGATGCGGTTCCCGGCCAATACTCTCATTGCCAGAAAAGTCCTATCGATCCAGAACGGATCGGTTCCGATTCGACTCTGCACCACTTAAAGAATGGATGGATCCTCACT
The DNA here is from genome assembly GCF_012958305.1 of Tautonia rosea. NCBI lineage: Bacteria > Pseudomonadati > Planctomycetota > Planctomycetia > Isosphaerales > Isosphaeraceae > Tautonia > Tautonia rosea. The sequence goes on from NZ_JABBYO010000003.1 coordinate 489,847, forward strand.
GGCATGACACAGTGTCCTTTCTTCTCATGCCGATGTCAACGATTCCTCCCGTTTCTCCGGCGGGTGGCCGGGGAAAGATCAGCCCTGAAACTCGATCATCTTTGAGAGAAAACGAAAGACGAAACGCGTTGTGTGGCCGGGGCCAAGCGCAGCGTGCCCCGGGATCAGTGGCTGCCGACACCAGGGCACGCTGCGCTTGGCCCCGGCCACACAAGCCGTTGCCGACCTCTTGCGGCTCCGCCGCGGGGACATGGTGCCATTGTCCCGGCCACCCGCTAAGCTCGGGCTCTATGCACCCGAATGGACTGCTACGAGGTTGAACCGTTGGTCTGGTCGGCGGAGCTGGCGACGAGCCAGAGGGCATTTTCGTAGGAGCCGCCGAAGTCGATGCGGGTGATCTCGTCGAGGGGGTAGGAGTCGGGGAGGTCGTCCCAGGAGGCGTCGGGGGTGATGTGGCGGAGGACGACGCGGTCGGGGTGGGTCTCGACGACCTGGCCGATCCAGCAGACCTCGGGGTCTTCGTCCTCGGTATGGATGGTGACGAGGGAGAAGGCGGCGGTGGCGGAGCGGAGCAGGTCGGGGAGGCTGTCGAGGTGGACCGGCGGGGTCGAGGGGCGCGCAAGCCCGCGGAGGTTCAGGGCCGACTCGACGAAGGCGGAGTGGGGGGCGGGGTCGTCGAGCCGGGAAATGTCGGCGAGGCGATAGACCTGGTAGCCGTCGAAGCGGATGCCGTGGCCGACGACGGCAAGGAGGACCAGATCGGGGCCGAGGGAGAGGACGTAGCCGTCTTCCCAGCCGTCGGTGAAGGATCGGGTGATGCGGACGAGGGAGCCGGCGTCTCGGGCGTGTTCGAGCCGGCTCCGGAGGTCGGGGTCGGGTGAGGACATGATCCGGTGTTCCTGTCAGGTTTGGGGAGGCGAGGTGTTTGCTTCTCGGATGACCTGGGAACAGCGGAAGCAGAGGGTCGGATGTTCCTGGTCCTGCCCGACGGTCGGACGGAGGTTCCAGCAGCGCTCGCACTTCGGGTGCGGCGATTTCTGGACGTGGAACCAGATCTTGCGGTCGGGGAGGTCGATGGCGTCGTCCGGGCGGGTTTCGGCAAGAAGGACGTCGGAGACGATGAACATGCGTTCGAAATGGGAGCGGAGGTGGTTGAGCGAGGCAAGGACCTCGGGGTCGGGGCTGCCGACGGTGACGAGGGCCTCCTGGTTGCTGCCGATGACCTTGGCGGCGCGGAGCTTTTCGAGGTCACGGAAGACGACCTCGCGCGACTCGCGGAAGAGATCCCAGTCGAGGCCGCCGGGGCGGGGGTCGTCGAACGAGGGGTCGGGCTCGGGCCAGGGGGCGAGGTGGACGCTCGGGGCCTTGGAGGGGGATTCGGGGATGAGGTCCCAGATTTCCTCGGAGGTATGCGGCATGATTGGCGCGAAGAGGCGGGCCAGGCACAAATGGATGCGGGCCATGACGAACTGGGCGGCGCGGCGCTCGGGGCCGGTGGGGTGCTCTGCGTAGAGGCGATCCTTCAGGACGTCGAGGTAGAAGCTGGAGAGATCGACCGAGCAGAACTGGTAGAGGCGCTGGAAGGACCGGTAGAAGTCGAAGGAGTCGAAGGCGGCGGTGGCCTCTCGGATGACGGTGTTGAGGCGGAAGAGGGCCCAGCGGTCGATCGGGTGCAGGGTGGAAGGATCGACGGAGTCGGGGTCGAATCGGGCGTAGTCTTCGAGGTTGCCGAGGAGGTAGCGGAAGGTGTTGCGGATTTTGCGGTAGGACTCGGAAGCCTCCTTGATGGCGCGCTCGGTGAGGGAGACGTCATTGGAGTAATCGAGGCTGGCGACCATCAGCCGGAGGACGTCGGCGCCGTACTTCTCGGTCGACTCGACTGCGGGGACTGCGTTGCCCAGCGACTTGGATTGCTTCTGGCCCTTGTCGTCGACGACGAAGCCATGGGTCAGGACGGTCTCGAAGGGGGCCTGGCCGGTGGTACCGACGGCGGTGAGGATGGAGGACTGGAACCAGCCGCGGTGCTGATCGGAGCCTTCGAGGTACATGAAGGCGGGGTACGGGCCGGAGTCGTAGCTCGGCTCCCGAACGACGGAGCGGTGGCTGGAGCCGGACTCGAACCAGACGTCGAGGATGTCGGTCCCTTTTTCGAGGTGCTCGACGGGGTGGGCGTTGGTGTCCAGGTCGGGGGGGATCAGTTCGGAGACGGGGCGCGTAAACCAGGCGTCGGCCCCTTCCTTGGCGAACAGGTCGCGGTAGAAGCGGACGGACTCGGCGGTGAGGTGGTGGTAGTCGTTCCGCTCGTCGAAGAGGACGGGGATGGGGACGCCCCAGGCGCGCTGTCGGCTGATGCACCAATCGGGACGCTGGCCGACCATGGCCTCGATGCGGGCCTGGCCCCAGGAGGGGAGCCAGCGGACCTGGTTGCGGATGGCGTGGAGCGTGTTCTCGCGGAGATTGTTGCGATCGACCCCGATGAACCACTGGGCGGTGGCGCGGAAGATGACCGGCTTCTTACTTCGCCAGCCGTGGGGGTAGCTGTGGCGGAAGTTGAAGTGATGAAAAAGTGCGCCGACGTCTTTGAGGATCTCGATGACCTTCGGGTTGGCGGCGAAGACCTGGAGGCCGACGAGGTCGGCGGGGACGCCGTCGGTGTCGAGGAAGCGGCCGGAGGCGTCGACGGGGCTGATGACGGGGAGGTGGTACTTCAGGCCGGTCTTGTAGTCGTCGGCACCGTGGCCGGGGGCGGTGTGGACGAGGCCGGTGCCGTCTTCGACGGTGACGTAATCGGCCAGGACGAAGGTGCCGGTGCGGTCGATGAAGACGTGTTGGTACGAACCGCCTTCGACATCCTTGCCGGTGCAGCGGGCAACGATTTCGTAATCGGTGATCTGACGGAGGCCCATGACCTTCTCGACGAGCGGCGAGGCGAAGAGGGTCTGGACGGTCTGGCCGGATTCGGGGTCGGTGTAGCGGACGCCGGCGTATTCGAGGTCGGGGTGGGCGGCGATGGCGACGTTGGCGGGGAGGGTCCAGGGGGTGGTGGTCCAGATCATCGCGTGCCAGGGGCCGGGGCCGAAGTCGGCCGGCAGGGCGGAGGTGATCGGGAAGTTGACGTAGATGGAGGGGGAGGTGTGCTCGGCGTATTCGAGCTCGGCCTCGGCCAGGGCGGTGCGGTCGTGGATGTCCCAGTGGATCGGCTTGAGCTGACGGAAGACGAAGCCCTTTTCGACGAGGTCGGCCAGCACGTCCATGATGCCGGCCTCGTAGCGGGGGTCGAGGGTGAGGTAAGGGTTGGCCCAGTCTCCGGAGGCGCCGAGGCGCTGGAACTGAGTGCGCTGGACGTCGACCCACTTGAGGGCCTCGGTCCGGCAAAGTTCGCGGATCTCGGGGAAGCTCATCGAGGCGGCTTTCGGGCCGAGGTCCTTGGCGACCTTGTGTTCGATGGGAAGGCCGTGGCAATCCCAGCCGGGGACATAAGGGGCGTCATAACCGCGCATGGTGTGGTAGCGGACGACGATGTCCTTGAGCACCTTGTTCAGCAGGTGGCCCATGTGGATGTCGCCGTTGGCGTAGGGGGGGCCGTCGTGCAGGACGCGGCGGGGGCTCCCTTTGCGGGCGGCTCGAATCTGAGCGTAGAGGCCCATCTCCTCCCACCGGGCCTGAATTTGAGGCTCGCGCTGGGTGAGGTTGGCCTTCATGGCGAAGGCGGTGGTGGGGAGGTTCAGGGTGTCTTTGTATTTTTTGGCGTCGGTGGACATGGTTGTTCGTCTTGTCTTAAGTCGTTGTGCCCATTACCGGGCTCAGAGTCCTTCGATGAGGCTTCGGTTCAGGAAGATGATTGAACCGATCATTTCTTCGGACGAGCACGTTTCCCAAATCAGGACGAGTCCGCGAATGACGTCACCGACCGAAAGTTCGCCCTGCTGGCAACGGACGATCCCGGCGTGTTCGACCTGACGACGCCAGAAGTCGATGAAGTGGGCGTCGTGCGTGACGATGACCCTCCCCGTTCGGAGGGCTTGCTCCCACTGTTCATCGTCTGAGGCGCCGGCCAGGCCGACCTGGCGACTTACGGTAACGTTGATCCCTTTCTCCCGAAGAGCTTTCGCGATGGCGTTACAGCAATTGAAATCGTGGTCGAGATGATAACGGATCGATCGAGTCATCGATGGCCCGTGATCTCAGGTCTCAGGGAAAGATTCGCCCCTGAGTCGCTCGACGGCCCGTTGGTAAAGCTCTGGCTTCTCACGCTTAATCCGCTCCAGGAGCGAGGGCTGGCTGGCCTCGATTTCCTTCATGATTTCGTCATCGCGTCGGATGTCTGCCAGGATTTCGTCTCTATGATCGTAATAGTAGACGAGGGCCGCGTGGACATCGGCGAGCGAGATGGTCTCGTAATCCTCGACGATTTGCTCGGGAGACATTCCCATCTGCTCGTGGCAGATCACGATATTCTGAACGGTGATCCGATGCCCGGCGATGCGGGGCTTGCCGCCGCAGGTGCCGGGGGTGATGACGATGTGCTCGGCGATGGAGGAGACGGTGCTCATGAGCTGCCTCCCGAGGGTGTCAGGGGGTGTTCGTCGGGACGGTCGGCCTCGCCGAACGAAGCGATGACCTCGATGGGGCCGACGAGGTGGCGCTTCAAGGCGTCGAGGTCTTTGGCGGGAATCCAGAGTTCTTCGTGGAGCTTGCCGCCGACGATCCGAGCGGGGTAGCGTCCGAGGAAGTCGCGATCGACCCGGAAGCGGAGGACGAAGCCGGCGCCGTGGTCGCGGACATTCCAGCGACGGGCGATCTGCCGGGCATACTCCTCGTTGAGGACCGGATAGAAGATCGGTTGCTCGGGCAATCGAGGGGGGAACGCCTGCCAGCCGGATGCCTCGATCAGGGCGAGTTCGGCCGGGCCGACGGGCCGGTAGAGGGTCGTGGTGTCCGCCATCGGTGATCGGCCCTCATTTCCTCTCAAGGTTGCGTGGAATCGAGCCGTTCGATCACCCAGGTGACGATGCGACGAAGCTTGCCCTCGGCCTCGTTGGCGACGGCGATGATCTCCTCGATCTTGACCGGTTCGAGGGCGTCGGGCAGGCAGAGGTCGGTGACGATGGAGAAGCCGAGGACCTTCATGCCGGCGTGGACGGCGACGAGGACCTCGGCGACGGTGGACATGCCGACGACGTCGGCACCGATCCCTCGGAGATACCGATACTCGGCGCGGGTCTCCAGGTTCGGTCCGACGATGCCGACATAGACGCCGCGGTGAGCGGGGATGCCTTCGGCGAGGGCGATCGAGAGGGCGAGGTCCTGGAGTTCGCGGTCGTAGGGTTCGATGAGGTCCGGGAATCGAGGGCCGAGGCGATCGTCGTTTGGTCCGATCAAGGGATTGATGCCGGCTAGGCCGGGAAGGTTCAGGTGGTCGTCGATGACCACCAGGTCTCCTTTACGGTGCAGGGGGTTCAGACCGCCGGCAGCGTTGGAGACAATCAAGGTTTCGCAGCCGAGTTCCTTCAAGACCCGGATCGGAAACGTGACCTGGGCCGGAGAGTAGCCTTCGTAAAGATGGAACCGGCCTTCCATTGCAACAACCGGAACGCCGGCAAGGGTGCCGCAGACGAGTCGTCCCGCGTGACTCTCGACCCCGGTCGGATGGGGAAAGTGGGGGATGGCCTCGTAAGGGATGGTGGCTTCGGCGTCAATTTGAGAGGCGAGCTGACCGAGACCCGTGCCCAGCACGATGCCGACGCGTCCGGTGCCGGGCCAATGCGATCGAACGGCGAGCGTCGCGTCCTGGACGTCGTCCCAGCGGTGATACTGCATCGGAGGGGGGTTCCGCAGCGATTCAGCACAGGCTCGAATCGAACAACAAAAAGGAGATGGTCGGGGGAGCGATCTTGAGCGTCAGCCGCGACGAAGAATCCGGGCAAACCGGGGGTCTTGTCGAAGACTTTTCAGGTCGGGGTCGCGGAGCATGTGGCGAAAATGATGATAGCCAAGATCAACGGCGCGGGTCAGCGCGTCGAAGGCGGGATCAATCATCCCAAGGACCGCGTAGCTGCAGGCCAGATTGTACCAGGGAATGGGACGGTCGGGTTGAAGACGAGTCAGGCGTCGATCGAGTTGGAGGGCGCGGGTGGATTCACCGCGGCGAGCAAGGTTGTTGGCCTGAACGCGGAGCGCATCTACATAGAAGGGATCGCGGTCGAGGATGCGGCCGAGGAACTCGACCTCGAAATCGCGCTGTGATTGCTCGCGCAGGCATCGGGTCGAGGTTTCGGACGACGGCCGATCGCGGTCGGAGTTGCCTGGCAAGTGATCAGAGGCGGCCATAGCGCAACGCTCCCTTCCCGTCCGGTCGCCGGTCGAACTCGACGTGGCGTCCGGTTCGGACGTTCAAGCCTACTACACTACGACGCCGAGACACGTTGTGCCAAGCCCTCGTCTGAACCGGGAACACAAAACGAACGGTCGGGCGGCCCGAGCGAGGGGCCGTCCGGAACCGAACGATCGGTTGAGGAAACGCTTCAGGGGTACTCAGAGATCTTCCTCTTCGTCCTCAATCTCGTCGAGATCGTCATCATCGTCGTCGTCGAAGTCGTCATCATCGTCGAGGTCGATATCGCCGAGGTTGTCGAGATCGTCATCGTCGTCGAAGTCGTCGTCATCTTCGTCGTCATCGAAGTCGTCGTCTTCGTCGAGATCATCGTCATCATCATCGTCGTCGAAGTCGTCGTCGTCGAAGTCGTCGTCTTCGTCGTCGGCCAGATCGTCATCACCGGAATCTTCCTCGTCATCCTCTTCGGGATGTCGGGCGAGGGGATCCGCGATGGCCCAATCACCGAGGAGCAGGGCGGAGTTCGTGTCGTCCTCGAGGCAGGCGAGCGGGTTCGGGAGGTCCCACATGGGGTCGTTCCTCTTGCCAGGACGGCTCGGGCCGATGGGATCGGCCCGAAGGGTCGGGGCGGGAATATCGAGTCCGAAAGCTCTCCGCCGGACCACTTTGGGCCGGAGGAGACATACTGGTAGTCTCATAAAGAACGATTGTCAAGCATGGCCCAGAACTCGCCGGGGCCAGAGATCGAAATCAGAGCGGTTCGTCGGCTGAGGCAAGGCGGATGATCTGGCCAGACGCGGCCGATCGGGCAATCGCTTCCTGGAGACGAACCGTCTCGATTGCCTGCTCAGCAGAGCAGCAGGGAGGACTTCCCGATCGAATCGCGTTGATGAAATCACCATCAATGCTCGTCTGGTTGCTCCGCAACGGAAGGTCTTGAACAGGAGCTTCTGAATCGGCTCCCGCGAGGCAAAGGCTTGAGGCATTCGCTCGTAAGGTGCCGCGTTCGCCGAAATACGTGATTTCGAACAAACTGCCAGGGGACACACCGCTAATGGCAAGGGTGGCGGGCGTGCCGTCGATCAGGCGAAGAGTGATGGCATTGACGACATCGAGGCCTGGTTCCTCGCGATCCTGGAAGGCCGAAACCTCGGCCACGGGACGGTCGGTGGTCCAGATCAAGGCGTCGAGCAGGTGGTCACCGTCATCGGCGATGATTCCTCCTCCCGAGACCTTGGGGTCGACTCGCCAGGCGTGGCCACCCGGCTCTCGTTGGGTGGCGAGCCAGGAATTCGCCATAACGGCCATGACCAGCCTGAGACGGCCAATCGCCCCTTCTGCCAGTAATCGGCGAGCCTCAATCAAGCTCGGGACCAGGCGAAACTGGTGCCCGACGCCCACGACCCGATCTCGCCCTCGAGCCAGGTTGACGATATCGACCGCCTCCTGGGTATTGGTCGAGAGCGGTTTCTCAATAAAGAGATGACACCCTGCCTGCAAGCCATCCATTGCGGTGCGGTAGTGGGCCCGAGGAGGGGTGAAGATGGCCAGGACGTCGGGCCGAGCCTCGGTCAGAAGCTGCTGATGGTCAGCGAAGGCCTGAATGGATGACGGGTCGCCATCGGGGCCGATCAGCTCCGAGGCAAGGGCTCGCGCCGCCTCGCGATCCGAATCGACGCACCCGGTAATGCGGACCGCTTCGATCTCTCGTAATCGCCCGGAGTGAATCCGAGCTGATCGGCCACAGCCGACGATGCCAATCGTAAGCGCTGTCATGTCTCGCACCCGGAGCTTTCCGACGGATCCTCGGTCTGGCGACTCATCCGCCAGACGTGACGGATCGCAACATCCCAGCAAGCCTACGGTGCCTCGTCAAGACCATCGCCGTAATCGGCGTGATCTTCCTGGACCAACAACCCTCACCTGGCCTGCCGTTCGCCATTGCAACTCCGGCTCAACCCGACCGATCGAGGCGAGTTTGACCCGAGTGCCGGCTTGACTCGGACGGCAAGGGCTCCGTATTCTTGTGCAAAGCATTTCGATGGTGGCTGTTGCCTAGCGGTTAAGGCGCCAGATTGTGGATCTGGAGATCGCGGGTTCGAATCCCGTCAGCCACCCTCTGCCCAAACCAATCAGCAAAGAAGTATCGCCCCTCGATCTCAGGGATCGAGGGGCGATGGTCGTTTTAGAGGACGTTGATCACCCGATCGGCGAGTCCCTTCTCGCCGAGGATTACGTTGAGGTGCCCGCTGGACGCGATCCGCTCCAGCACCTCCAGCTCGCGGAGCCGCATGAGAGCTGGGTGGTCGGTCAGGAGCTTGGCCGTGTTGGCCTGGCTGCGGAGCGCGGCCGTCTCCTCGCGACGGGTGATGAGGTTGGCCTCGGCGGCCTTGCGGGCCTCGGTGACCTTGTTCATCAGGTCCTTCATCTCGCCCGGAAGGATCAGGTCGCGGATACCGGCCGATCGGACCTCCAGGCCGAGGCTCGATGCCCGGGAGCGGAGGAGCTCCTCGGTCTCTCGGGCCACGCTGTCCTTGTCGGCGAGCAAGGCGTCGAGCGTTCGTCCGCCGAGGACAGCCCGAAGCACGAGCTGGGCCTCGCGGTAGAGGGCCTGACGGTGGTCGTCGACCACACAGACGGCCCGCCGGGGGTCGCTGACAACGAAGCTCACCTGGGCGTTCAAACGAAGGGTGACCGTATCGGCGGTCATGATCTCCTGGCCGGTCAGGTCGAGCGTGGCCTCACGGAGGTCAACCTCAACCACTCGGGCCTCGGTGGACCCTCGCCAGAAGGCGTAGAGACCGGGGTCGAGGGTGTCGGCGTAATGACCGTCGAGGAACAGGACACCGGCGCGGTTGCGATCGACTGTGCAGAGATCCAGCAAGCCGGAGGCTCCCGGAGTCTGGGCGATGACCTTCAAATCCTCATGCTCGAAGCGGGCTCGGCGGGCGTCGACCACCTCGATCCGAACGTCGCGAGGACCGGTCCAGTAGACGTACAGACCCGGACCGAGCACACAGGAGAACCGGCCGTCGATCCAGACCAGAGCTCGGCGGTCGTCCTTCAGGTCAACGACCTCGGCGTATGGCTTCAAGACGCCGGACTTGACGATCAGGTCGAGCCGATCGTGAACGAGGCGAGGGGCTCGCATCGAGATGACCTGAGCCTCGATCCGGCCGAGCGGGTCAAACAGCCAATGCGTTCCCTCGCCGAGCAGGCCGCGGAACTCTCCCCGGCGAAAGAGAAGTCCCATCTCGTAACTTCGAACATGAACACGCTTCATCAAGAACATGGGGAGCCTCCTCGTCCGGGGGAATCGCCGGACGTGATTCAGGGAAATGGCATAAAGGCATTCCTTCGAAAGAACGGGACCGCCCTTGGAAGGCCAGGCAGCCGCCAATCGCACACCGAGGGTGCGGGGCATCGCATCGATAGCCATGATTGTCGACTCAGGGGAATCGTGTCGGGAGGGTCCTGCTCGGGCGATCGGAACCGCACGAGAGGATTTCCCGAACGATGGCCAAATTCCGACGATCAGCGGGGTATTTCTGCGGGCCTCAAGGCCCCTCGTCCGTGCTTGCGCTCGCCTCGGTGGGCGGGATGTCGCTCGAGCCGACCCGGTGGGTCCGAGTCGGCTCGTCCGGTCATCTCGCGCCGGGCGAAGGCCGATTGGACAACTGCTGGCCTCCCTCGGGCTTCAGGTGAGACGCTATCGCGTCAGGGTGGGGAAACGGGCATTCAACCTGTTTCCGTAAAGTGGGCAGGATTCGAACCTGCGACTCCCGGGTTATGGGCCCGGTGCTCTCTCCAACTGAGCTACCACGATCTGAGGACGCTTCGTTTCGATCCCATGTCCGGAACGCACCGGGCCGATCGCCCTGGAAGGCGAGGCCGTTGCGCCGCTGGCCCTGCGACCTCAGACGACCCGACGGTGATAAGCCGTCGGGAGAGACGCGGGTGGGAGTCGAACCCACTTCCACCGATTTGCAGTCGGTTGCCTGGCCGTCTGGCTCCCGCGTCTGATGGATGATCCTCTTTGAATCAGTGCTCCCGCCAGGAGTTGAACCTGGTCCTCGACCTTCGCAGGGTCGTATGCCTCCCTCACACCCCGGGAACGTGCTGATTGAGCAGAGTACCCCCGCCAGGAGTTGAACCTGGTCCTCGACGTTCGAAGCGTCGTGTGCGATCCGACACACTCCAGGGGCTAGAATCAGACAAGCTCATTGAGCGCGGAGCAGAGGTGCAAGGATTCGAACCCTTTCGGCGCGTGTTGGAGACGCGCTGCGCTCCCAGGCGTACACCTCTATGAACGTCAATGGGTTGGAAGGGTGTCCGACGGGAATCGAACCCGTGCCTCGAGGCCCACAACCTCGGGTGCTGCCGTTACACCACGGACACCATTGATGTCAATTGGATCGAATAGGAACGAATTGAATCGGATCGCAGCGGAAGGGGAGGGATTCGAACCCTCACGCCCCGAAAGGCGCACTCCTTAGCAGAGAGGCCCGGCCAGCCGTATCCGGTTCCCTTCCATCGTGTGTTTCATGGGATCGAGGCGAGATTCGACCCGCCAGGAATCAATCCTCGACTTCGCCACGCGAGGGCGACGTTGTCCCTTGAATTTTGGGCTCGTCAATTGAGCGATTGTGAGTGGACCGCCGGGGAGTCGAACCCCGATTTCCTGCTTGCAAGGCAGGTGTCGTCCCGTTAGACCAGCAGCCCATCATGTTTAATCGCCGGAAGCGTACCCCGATAACGTCAACCTGAACCACCCTTGAAGGTTCGAAACCCGGAAGGCTTTGGCCTACCGAGAGTCCCAGGCCCCGGTATCGAGCCGGGCAAACCAGGCTTATGAGGCCCAGCCGGGCACCTGCCACGCCTGGAGGAATGGTATTGCGACGGCACCGAGCAGCCCGTGAGGGAGTTGAACCCTCCTCTCCTGGCTGAAAACCAGGTGTCCTGCCGCTAGACGAACGAGCCCTTTCACGTATCAATCCGGTCAATATTCAGTCGCCCATGAAGAACTTGTCCCCGCGTCGTTCGGTTGAGGGCCGGGTGTCCTTGTGCGATGCGAACGATTGAATATTCACGTGTTTAGAAACAGCATCAAACCGGAAGTCGAGGGGTCGAGGTGCCTTGAAATCTTTGGCCTGGAACAGCGTGGTTCAGCGGAAGGGGAGGGAATCGAACCCCCAAGGCTCATCGCTCGGCCGTGTTCCAAACGGCTGCCGTCGCCCATCGGCTTGCCCTTCCCTCCAGGAAGTCCGTGAACCATTGGCTGAAATGACACCTGCGGTTCCCCGCGAACCACCTGATGCGAGCGATCACGAACATCCCGATTGATGGATCGGATCTTGGTTTCAAGGTGCTTGAGTTTGAAGCAGTGGTCGCCGTGTGCCAGGGGTTTCCCACCCAAGGTCTCGATCGATTCGTTCAAGAGTGCCCAGCGGGAGTCGAACCCGCACATCCGCCCCAGGAGGGCAGCGGACAGCCGCACCATCATGGGCACGAGAATCGAACACCTGATTATCAAAGAACAAGAGCACCGGGTGGGAGTCGAACCCACGCCACCGCGATGCGAGCGCGGTGTCCTGGGCTCTGGACCACCAGTGCTTCGGGCAATCGATGTTCACGAGGATTGGTTGCGCGGTTTGCGAACGCCGTGGAATGTTCCATCTCAACTGATTGATTGCGGCGTATCGAAAACGGCCCGGTCGTCATGGGACGACCGGGCCGTTGCGAGGGATTCGCGAGACGGTGATCGGTCGTCAGAGGAGCAGGGACCGTGCGCTCAACCAGGCCGGACGCATCGCTTCCGGTTGACTCGCGCTTCGTGATAACAGTTGAGCGAATGATCGATTCAAGCACATTGCGATCCTACTCCCCTGCAGAAGCGACGGAGAGAAACCCCAAGGCCGCACGGCCCCGGTTAAGCCTCGCCAATCGGCGAACACTTTCCCAGACGCTTAATCGGTGACGGATGTTCGCGCCCTTCCCAGGATTTATTTCAGCAAGCGATCGTGGCGAAGATCGACCGCAAGGGGATCAACGGATGATGGTGCGACCTAGCCGGACGGTGACGTCGTCCACGCCTCCGTTCCGGCGGAGGGTTACGGTGATGGTCTCACCGGGCATATATGACTCGACCTCGGTGAGCAACTCGCCGACGCTCTGGACCGGGACGCCGTTGATCGCCAGAATCACATCGGCCGAGTCGGGATCGATCCGGGCTCGGACAAATGGACCGTCCCGGAGGTACTGGATGCGAAGCGACCGAATCCCGGCCTGGTCGGCCGGGCCGCCTGCCTCAACTCCGAGGACGAGCAAGCCCTGATCGAGCGCATAGACGCGGGCGATGCCCAGCGTGGCACGTTCGACGTAGCCTTGTTCGATCAATGGTTTCAGGACTCGCTTGATCGTCGAGATCGGCACGGCGAAGCCGATGCCGGAGGACTGGCCGACCCGGCTGTAGATCGCTGTGTTCATCCCGATGACCTCGCCCCGGTTGTTGAGCAAAGGGCCGCCGGAGTTGCCGGGGTTGATCGAGGCGTCGGTCTGTATGATCCCTCGAATCGATCGCCCGTTCTTGGCTTCAAGGGAGCGGTCGAGACTGCTGATGATGCCAGTCGTGAGGGTTCGCTCCAGTCCGAAGGGGTTCCCGAGCGCGAGCACTTTCTGGCCGACCTTGAGATTTCGGCTGTCTCCGAGGACGACCGGGACAAGCGAGTCGGGAGGTGAAAGGGCCTTGAGCACGGCGACATCGTTGCTTGGGTCGACTCCCACCACTCGGGCATCGAGCACGGAACCATCAAAGAGGCCGACCTGGACCACTTCGGCCCCCTCGACGACATGGTGATTCGTCAGAATATGCCCCTGGTCGTTGATGACGAATCCGGAGCCGGAGCCGGAGACCTCGGTATCCTGAAAGAGTCCTCGAACGGTGGCCGAGGTGGAGATGTTGACCACGGATCGGTTGACCGCCTCGTAGATCCGGATCGTGTTCTGCTCGTCAGGGGCGAGTCCGGTGATGGCCAGGCCTACGGGGTCGCCCTCGTTCAGAGTGTCAGGTGCGTTGGTGACTCGCTCGTCCGCGTAAGTATCGGTCGAGAAAGCGGGAGCGGGACTGATTCGGTCGCCTGGGGGATCGGGAAACGCCCGGGTGTCGACGTCTCGTTTCGCAAGGAGTTCGGGAGTGTTCGCGTCGTAGTAAAGGGGAGAATCGGGCGCGAGCCGCTGACGATCGACCAGATTCCGTGGATTGAACCCGAGGTCAAAGAGTGAGGAGATCGCCAATGTGATGATGATGGTCAGCAGGTAGGGTCCGATCCTGCCCAGCAGATTCCAAATGCGATGATGTTGCATGGTGGGTACCCGATCGAAGGAATCGATTCGAGACGAATAGACATCCGTCGGAACCGACTGCGAATCGGAATCATCGAGCGGTTCCTCGGCAGGGGGGGGATCGTTCTGGAGACTGTTGACTGGAGAAGGAGTCGCTTGGAACTCCTTCTCCAGCGAGGCAAATTCAGGAGAGAAACGGTTCGGTTCGAGGTGGCGAGGATGGTCGGATTGATCGTGTGACAAGGGGCGCTCCTTGGCCTTGGTCACTCCGGAAGCGTTCAACCTGTCAGCCGGGCGGTTGTTTTCATTATTGGATTCGGGAGATGGTTCGTGTCATTCCGTAGGGTTTCGCTATTTGGGGGAAGTTTACGAGGCCAGTTTGCATGCGCCCATCCCGCTCAGGGCAACTGAGTGCCGAGCAAGATTGAGGAGACGGTGAGCCATGGCTGAGGTCATTTCCTTTGCCATGATCGCGCCTCACACCTCGGAACGCAGTGACTGCCAGGCGATTGCAGGGGCAAGGACGACACGCGAATCTGCAACCGAGAGGCCAAAGCGATTGATCTCAACCCGAAGGCAGGGGAATGGCACGCAGGCCATTGGGATTCGCAGCGAACGGATTGGTCGAGGACACCTCGTCCCCACGAAGCAGAGACTCCCCCTGGAACGCGGCACTGCGATCTCGTAGCATTTTCGATTCCTGGAGCCCGGCCGAAAGACCCACCCCCCCGGTCAGGGTTCTCAACGACACAGGGGCCATTTCGTGGCAGAAAACGACGCAACGAACGAACCGGGGCCTGCTCAGGTATCTGACCGAACTCTGAACACCGGCCCGGCGGGAAGAATGGATTCGAAGGCGAGCCGGTGGGCATTGACCACCTTTTCGGTTCTGTTCGTCATCCACTTACTCGACTATCTCGACCGCTGGGCCCTGGCCGGTGTCTTGCGGAAGGTTCAGGCCGATTTGGAGATGAGCGACGGGCAGGCCGGCTCGTTGAATTTCTACTTCCTGCTGACGTTCAGCCTGATCAGCCCGTTGATGGGCTGGTTCGGGGATCGAGGGCGACGAACCTGGCTGCTGGCCTTCGGGGTGGGCCTCTGGAGCCTGGCCACGGTGGGTACGGGGCTGGTGCGAAGTTACGGAGAGCTGACCTTCGCCCGAAGCTTGCTGGGAATCGGAGAGGCGACTTACGGAGTCCTTGCGCCGACGATCCTGGTGGACCTGTTCCGTCGGGAGCGACGGTCGCGGGTGATGGCGTATTTCTACATGGCCATGCCGCTCGGGTATGCGATGGGAGTCTTCGGTGCAGCCTGGATTGCCACGAACAGTCCGGGATGGGTTGCTGGGACCCCTCTGGAAGCTTACGGCGGCTGGCGGCTTGCCTTTTTCATCGTCGGACTTCCGGGATTGATCGCGGCGTTCATCGTGCTTCTGCTCCCCGAACCGATCCGAGGGGCGAGTGAGAACGTTGATCTGGAGCGCGTGCAGGCTCACGAGCGGGTCATGCCGACTGCGGCCGATTACAAGGATCTGGCCGTCAACTCATCGTACACGTACGTCGTGTTCGGCCTGGCGACGTTCACGTTCGCCTTTGGGGGGCTGGCGTACTGGTTACCGTCGTACCTCGACCGGGTCAAGGGGTTCGGAACCGAGAAGGCGGCGTTGGTGGTGGGCCTGAGCGGGGGCTTGGCCGCGATTATTGGGATGAGCCTCGGCGGCTGGCTGGCCGACATCCTTTCGCGAACCAACCCAAAAGCGCTGTTCCTCGTTCCCGGGACGGCCATGCTGCTGGCGGTCCCGTTCGTGCTGGGGGCGATCTTCAGTACGAGTGAGCCATTGATCATCGGCTCGATGTTTGTGGCGATGACCCTCATGCTGATGAACACCGGGCCGTGCAACGCGGTGATTGCCAACGTGGTGACGCCGAACATGAGAGGGGTGGCCTATGCGGTCTCGATCTTCTTTATCCACGTGCTGGGCGACCTCTGGTCGCCGATGCTGATGGGGGCGGCCTCGGATTATCTTGGGGATCCAGAGGTGATGGCCTCGTGGATCGGTGAATGGCTGTTCCGGATCGGGGCCAGACCAGTGGAGCAGCCAGACGGCTCGTACCGAAACCTGACGGCGGGGATGCTCGTGGTCGTGCCGGCGATCGTGCTGGGCGGTTGCGTCCTGCTGGCCGGGGCGCGGCACTTACCGAGGGAGATGGCCCTGATGCTCGCCAAGCTCCGAGCGAACCCAGCCGCCCGGCAGGGATGAGCCGAAACCCGGGGGATTGCAATGCGATTCAGGGGGATCGGGGCGGGAAGCCGGTCGGGTCTTCGTGTATGATCTCGGATTGTGGCTTGAGGGAACGGGTCTCCCTGCCCGGTCGGCAGGTCGAGACCTCCCTCAATGGCCCGCCTCGTCCTGCAACGGAGCCCGACATCGATGAGTCAACCCGTGAAGGTTGCGATCACCGGCGCCGCCGGTCAGATCGGCTACGCCATGCTGTTTCGGATCGCAAGCGGCGGTCTGTTCGGACCTGACCAGCCGGTAAAACTCGGCCTGCTGGAAATCACCCCGGCCCTCGGTGCGCTGAACGGCACCTTGATGGAGCTGGACGACTGTGCGTTCCCCTTGCTCAAGGGGGTGACGGCGACCGACAACGCCGAGGAAGCGTTCGCCGATGCCGACTGGGTGCTCCTCGTCGGCGGGATGCCCCGCAAGGAAGGCATGGACCGCGCCGACCTGATCCGGGCCAACGGCCCGATCTTCACCGGCCAGGGCAAGGCGATCAACGCCGCGGCGCCGAAGGCCAAGGTGCTCGTCGTTGCAAACCCGTGCAACACGAACTGCCTGATCGCCATGTCCCACGCGCCGAACGTCCCCCGGCAGAACTGGTTCGCCATGACCCGGCTCGATGAGAATCGGGCCAAGGCCCAGCTTGCCCAGAAGGCGGGCGTCGGTGTCTCGGACGTGACTCGGATGACGATCTGGGGCAATCACTCGGACACCCAGTACCCGGATTACAAGAACGCCCGGATTGGCGGCAAGCCGGCGACGGAGGTGATCTCCGATCACGCCTGGCTTTCCGAGACGTTCATCCCGACCGTCGCCAAACGGGGCGGCGCGGTCATCAAGGCCCGGGGGGCCAGCTCGGCGGCCTCTGCGGCGAACGCGGCGCTCGATTGCGTCCGGTCCTGCTCGCAAGCGACCGCCGGTGACGACTGGCACAGCGTGGCGATCTTCTCCGAAGGCAACCCGTACGGCGTCCCCGGTGGCCTGATGTACTCGTTCCCGATCCGGACGGGAAGCGACCTGTCCTGCTCGATCGTCACCGACCTGGCCATCGACGACGATGCCCGCCGTAGGATCGACGCCTCGGCCGACGAGCTGCACAAGGAACGGGAAGTGGTCAAGGAACTGCTCGGGCCGGCCGTCTGAGCGGCTTCTTGCCTCTTGATCGAGTTCGATCGGGGCCTTTCTCTTGGAAGGGGAAAGGCCCCGTGACCGCCTTTGAATCACGAAGGATCAGCCGATCGGGCGGCTCAATCGGATCGAGATCGGAAGCTCCAGGCCGTGCGACTCCATGAGGGCCTCGTCGCCGAGGATCGTCTCGGGGAGGCCGTCGGCGACGACCCGACCGGCGTCGAGGAGGGCGACGCGGTCGCAGAGTTCGAGGACCATCTCGAGGTCGTGGGTGGCGATGAGCTTGGTCGCGGGGAGCGACCGGATCAAGCTGAGGAAGTTGCGTCGGGAGCGGGGATCGAGGTTGGCGGTCGGCTCGTCGAGGACGAGGACGGTCGGCTCGCAGGCGAGGACGCCGGCGAGGCAAGCCCGCTTGCGTTCGCCGAAGCTGAGGTGGTGAGGAGGGCGGTCGGCGGCCTGGGCCATGTCCACGAGGCCGAGGCAGTGCAGTGCGATCCGGCGGGCCTCGGCCTTGCGTTTGCCGAGGTTCAAGGGCCCGAAGGCGACGTCTTCCAGCACGGTGGCGGAGAACATCTGGTCGTCGGGGTCCTGGAAGAGCAGGCCGACCCGACGGCGGATCTCGGGGCCGTTGCGCTCATTGACGGGGAGGCCGTCGATCCAGACTGAGGTCGCGGACTCGGGGCGTTTGATCGAGGGGAGGCCGTGGCCGTGCCCGAGTCCCGGATCGCCCGCGGAGCCGAGGCGACCGGGGAGCAAGCCGTTGAGGTGGAGCAGGAGCGTGCTCTTGCCCGCGCCGTTGGGGCCAACCAGGGCGACGGTCTCTCCGGCTCGGATTTCGAGATCGACGCCGCGGAGGGCCTCCTTGCCGTCGGGGTAGCGGTATCGGAGCCCTCGGACGAGCAGGGAGGCCGGAGGGGGGGCATCACGGGAGGTCGGCGTCATGGTGAGGCAAGATCGGGCTTATCGGTCGGGTGGATCGGGGCCGTCGAGGCTGCGGAAGGTACCGTCCCACCCCCGGGCGAGCATCGCCGCGTGGACGCGCTCGCCACGCTCGAAGGATCGGAGGAGCAATCCGGCGATCAGGGACGCTCCGAGCGGCCATTCTGACCATCGGGAGTTTCGGAAGGATCGGGACCGTCGGGCGCGGGCCATTCGGCCGAGCTGATCGGCCAGGACGAACAGGTAACGGTACATCAAAAGCAGGGTGGCGACCAGCACCGTCGGGGCCCTGAGGCGTTCGAGGGCGGTCATCAGGTCGCGGAAGGGCGTCACATGTGCCAGGAGCAAGACGGACAGGATCGTCAGGCAGTTCTTCGCCAGGATGGTCCCCCCGACGATCCAGGGGCCGAGCGCCGGAGCCATCGGGTGCGAGTGCGCGATCATCACCGCCAGGAGGACCACGACCGGCAAGACAGCCAGCCCCCTTCGCATCAGGAGTCCGGGTGGAACCCCTGAGATCCCGATCAGGAAGGCCAGGAGAATGGCCGCCCCCCCCAGTGGCCGCCAGACACCAATGGGAAGGAGGACCACCGAGATCACCAGAGCCAGGGTCGCCAGGAGCTTGACCCTCGCGTCGATCCGGTGGAGCGGCCCTCGGGCCGATTGATCGGGTTCGAGCCAGTCAAGCCGCATGAGGTTCCGGCCCTTTTTCGGCAGGAGAGGAGGGACCCAGCTCGTTGTGGTTTTGTGTGTTCTGGGTAAACGCCCTTGCCAGGATGAGCCCGGTGATGAACACGGTGAGCGTCCCGATCAGTCCCACCGCGGCGGTCACCAAGGCGATGTCGGGCAGCCCTTCGATCGAGTAATCCCTCATCGGCCCGGTGAGAAGCGATC
This sequence comes from Tautonia rosea, assembly GCF_012958305.1. NCBI lineage: Bacteria > Pseudomonadati > Planctomycetota > Planctomycetia > Isosphaerales > Isosphaeraceae > Tautonia > Tautonia rosea. The sequence goes on from NZ_JABBYO010000003.1 coordinate 508,767, forward strand.
CGGCCTCGTCGTTCAGGAACCCGAGCCGTCCGCCGACGAATTCCAGTCCGTCGTCCTTGGGAGAGGCAAGCGGGGCGAGAAAGGCTGCGACGGCCAGTGAGGCCGCCAGGCCACCGAGGGCCACGCGACTCCAGCGGCCTGATCGGGTTGTGGCTCCCTCGTCGTCGAAGATCAGGTCGGGACGAACCGAGAGGACCGTTCGGAGCACGAGCCCGGTGATCATCGCTTCGCCGAGGCCGATAACTGCGTGGATCATGGTCATCCAGCCGAGAACCCTTGGCAGGTCCGACCAGTAGCCCGAAGCCGCCAGCTCGATCGTAAACGCCAGGGAGGCGAGCAAGACCGAGAACCAGGCCGCGACCATCGCACCGATCAGGACGCCGGACTGGCCGCCGACGGATTTGCGGATTGGGTCGTAAATGGCGTAGCCACCGACGCTTGCGATCAACCCAAGGTTGACGAAGTTCGCCCCGAGGGCCAGGATGCCGCCATCGGCAAACAGCAAGGCCTGCACGAGAAGCACGGTCCCAAGGACCAGGGCCCCAGCCCAGGGACCAAGCAAGACTGCCGCCAGCACCCCACCGATCAAATGCCCGGAAGCCGGCACGACAAAGAGCGGGAAATTCACCATCTGGGCCGCGAACACGAAGGCGGACATGACCCCCATCAGGACCATCGTTCGGTCCCTCAGACGCGTTCTTAGCCTTCGCAAACCAAGGGCAAATCCTCCCAGAGCCACGGCTCCAGTCGTGAGAATGACAGGTTGAGACAGCAAATTGTCCGGAATGTGCATGGATTCGGCTCCGCCGGGAACGGATCTCGGGGTCGCACACGATTGCCCCGTCGAGCTCAGACGATTTCCGTGCCCGTATGCGCGTTTTCACCATTCGCGCATAAAAGGCCCGGTGTCGTCAACGGTCTGGAGGCTCGAGTCGGTCCGAATTGACGGGATTGAAGCGCTTCCGTATGGTCTTGGCCGTTCCCTTCTCCGTTTGTTCGCGCTGGTTTGCCCGTCACGCGATCGCTCTTGCAATGCCTTCCGCCTGCGGCCAAGGTCACCTGGAGGACCGCCCATGCGAGCGTCACGGAAGCGCAGGATCGTCACGCTGCTGATCGTCCTGGTTCTTCTGGGAACAGCAATTCCATTGGCGATCTGGCGGTCGTTGACCTATGAACCGCCGTTTTACCGCAATCTGGAAGCCAAGGACCGAACGATTCGACGGGTCGAGGCCGATCGGTTCGTCTCGCAGACGTTTCAGCTCCGGAACGATATCGCCAATGAGACGCGCTGGGAGGCGAGCTTCACGGACGAGGAGGTCAATGCATGGATTGCGGAAGATCTGGTCACGCACTTCGCCGAGTATCTGCCTGAAGGCGTCCGCGATCCCTTGCTTGTCTTCGAGCTTGACCGAGTGACACTGGCCTTCAAGCTCGATCGGGGCCCGTTCAGGTCCTTGATCTGGGTGGTAGCCAGAGTCGAGGTTGCGGGAGACAACACACTTGCGCTTCGCCTGGAGAAAATCCGAGCCGGGGCCATGCCGATCTCTCCTGATGAGGTGGTCGGTCCGATCGTTGACCGGGTCAAGGCGCACGGATTGGATGTCGATTGGACGAACGATCGCGGGGAGGCGGTGGTTCACATCCACTACTCGCCGACGCCAGATCGACACGATGTGGTGCTGGAACGCGTGATCGTTCTCGACGGTCGGCTTTACCTCAGCGGACGATCGGACCGGGAAGCGGGTCGGGTGTCAGAGCTGACGCTGCCGTCCCGGCGCATTCTTCAAATCAAATTTCCTATCCGGAATCGCCAGCCACGATCTCCGAGCCGGACGAGCTCCGCCTCGCCAATGACCTGATCCCCGAACAGTTGAATCACCACCCTGTCCTCGGTCCAGAGGATCGGGTGATAGGTTCCTCGATCGATGCGAAGAACGGTTCCCCGATCGTTCGAGATCGGCCCCTCGTAGTCGAGGTAGACGACGCGGTGGTCTGGCAGAGACGTGGCCCCGATGTTGATTCCGGGGACGGGAAGGTGCGTGAGGGCCCAGGTGCGCAGCCGATCGCCGGCTTCGAGCATCAGGTCCCAGTGGACACCGTTCCATCGGTGTTCCAGGAGCACGAAACGATTCGGGGCGGCAGAGGGGGTCGGATTCTGAAGAGAGTTGAACCTCATCGAACTGGAGCAATTGGGACTGATGGCCTACAATGAGGCTGTTACAACCCTCACGAGAAGTCGGGCAGCCCTGGGTCCCAGGAACATCGTCCCGAAATTATTGCCGGAAAGGAGCGCTCGATGGATCGCGCCGCGATGATTGAGAAGCTGAACGAAATCCTCAAGTGGGAGTATGCCGGGCTGGTCCAGTACACCCAGTATAGCTTCCTCGTCCGAGGCACCTGGCGAGAGGTCTATTACAAACTCTTCCGAGACAGCGGCGAAGAGGCTCTGGAGCATGCTCACAAGGTCGGCGACAAGATCGCGGCCCTCGGAGGCGTGACGACCGTCGAGCGGGGAGAGGTCAAGGTGACGACCGACCTGAACGAGATGCTTCGCAACTCCCTGGAGATGGAGCGTCGGCACGTCGAGTTGTACACCCAGGCGATCGAGCTGTGCGAAGACCGCGACGTGGGCATGCGCAACCTGCTCGAAGACATCTGCCAGATGGAACAGGACGGGGCCGACCACCTGTCCAAGATTCTCGACGAGGGGGATTTGAGCGTCGGGACCTCGGCCCGTCCCCAGCAGCGAACCGGCTGATTCGGTGAATAGAAGCAAAGAATCGAATGGTCAAGGCCTCGGGAGGAATTCTTCCCGAGGCCTTGATTTGTCGTTGAAGACCAGTGAATTCGATTCGATCGCTGTCGGGACTGAGTCGCTCGACGGTGTCGGTCAGTAGTCCGAGCCGTCTCCGACGGCATGGCGAAACCGCTGCGGGCTGTTCGGGCCGGGGAAGGGTAAGGTGGCGGGCGCCTCCTCGTCTTCAGCATCAAGGCTCGCGCGAGCCTCGCTCATACTGAGAACACCTTGAAGTTGAGCCCACTGGCGCGGTTCGAGTTGCATTGAACGTTGCGTGAACCAGCCGATCCCTTCTGCGTGATGTTGCTCGCACAAAGAGATCGTCAGACCACCTTGATCCGCTTGCTCCAGAGCGACCTGGAGTCGTTGACAAGGGGCCGAACCCGGCAGTGTCGCTAGGACCGTTCGCGCCACGGTCGTCTCTCCCTGGAACCGAACCGTCGGGGTGGAGGAATCGAAGGCTGGTGTTCGCGATTGAGATTCAGTCTCAGCTCGGATGTTCGAATCATACCGGAAGGCCATGTTCGATGGCAAGCGCGAAGTGCAGCGGTGTTGAAAAAAACGAGAACGGGCCGATTGGACGGCGTGTGGGAAAGGTCTTCTGGTGACGAGGCGATCGTCCATCTGGCCTGGTGGGTTCTGCTCGGTTAAGCTCAGGAAGCGTCGACCGCTGATGGCGGACGGCCAGGGAGGCGGGCAAGAGCGCCATCGGAGCTGTTCGAATCGATAGCGACGAGATCGTCGCGAGGGGGCAAAGGCGTGAGCCCGAAAGAGGTTCTGGCATACATTCGCCAGCGAGAGGTGTTCACGGTTGATCTCAGGTTCATGGATTTTCCGGGTGTCTGGCAGCATTTTGCCATTCCGGCCGAGGCGCTGACCGAGGCGACCTTTCAGAATGGGATTCCATTTGACGGTTCCAGTGTCCTGGGATGGCGAGCGATCAACGAGGCCGATTTGCTGGTTGTTCCTCAGCCGGAAACGGCGTTGATCGACCCGTTTGCAGCACGTCCGACCCTGACGATGATCTGCAACATCCAGGACCCGATCACCCAACAGGACTACACGAGAGACCCGCGTAATATTGCCCTGAAGGCGATGCAGCATCTTCGGGAATCAGGCGTGGCCGATGATTGTCGGATTGCTCCCGAGCTGGAGTTTTTCGTCTTCGATCGGGTGCGGTTCGATCAGACGGGCAACCAGGCGTTTTATCACGTCGACTCGGAGGAAGGAGCCTGGAATCAGGGGAGAGATGACTCGGGGAACCTGGGATACAAGCCGCGATCAACCCTCGGCTATTTCCCGTGCCCTCCGATGGACAGTCAGTCGGACTTGCGGACTGAGATGGCGCAGATCATGAGTGACTGCGGCATCGCCACGGCGGCGCATTTTCACGAGGCCGCCACGGCCGGCCAGGGGGAGATCGACCTTCTTCCTCGGTCACTTGTTGAGGCGGCCGATCATGTGATGCTTGCGCGCTATATCATTCGCAATGTGGCGAGACGGCACGGCAAGTCGGCGACCTTCATGCCCAAGCCCCTGTTTGGCGAGAATGGATCGGGGCTCCATTTGCACCTTGGCTTTCGCTCGGGGGGGCAATCGTTGATGGCTGGCAAGGATTATGCCGGCATGAGCGAACTGGCCATGCACGCTGTCGGGGGTCTGATCCGCCACGCGCCGGCCCTCTGTGCGTTTGGCAACCCGACGACCAACAGTTATAAACGCCTGGTAGAAGGGTTCGAGGCTCCCACGAAACTGGCGTACAGCCGTCGAAACCGCCAGGCGATCGTCCGGATCCCAGTCCATGACCCCGTGACCGATGGGCGTCGGATCGAGTACCGATGTCCTGATGCGTCGTCGAACCCCTATCTGTTGTTCGCGGCTGTACTCCTTGCGGCGCTCGACGGGATTCAGACGCATGCCGACCCCGGTGAGCCGTTCGACCGCGATCTCTATGAGGTGCGGCCTGAGGAACTGGACGAGGTACGAGGCACGCCGCGGTCACTCGACGCGGCGCTCGATGCGTTGTCCCAGGATCATGATTTTCTTCTTCGGGGTGATGTCTTCACGCCAGATGTTATTGATACCTGGATCTGGTACAAGCGTCAGTATGAGGTCGAAGCGGTACGGGTTCGGCCTCACCCGTATGAGTTCTCGCTCTATTACGATGTTGGTTGAGTCAATAAAAGGATCGGGTCGCGGTCATCCGTCCGGGGTGTCGTGCTTCTCGGAACGAGAGGGCTCGAGCACCCGGGTGAAGGTCGCGACCAAGATCGATAAGACTCCCAGGATCACATGAGGGATCCAGATCAGACTGGCGAAGCCGAACAGCCAGGGGGATGCCGCCAGAAAGACTCCGGCGGCGGAGTCGAAGGCCAGGTGAGTGGGCATGGCCAGAAGGCTGACACATCCGGCTTCATAATCGGTCATCAATGAGTAGACGATGACCAATGCACCCACCACAACAGGCACCCAGGTCTCGGGGCCTCCGACCGAAAAACCGAGCACCCAGGGCATGAGGATCAGGCTTGCTCCGACCAAGAAGTCGAGCACGCCGTGGTTGCGGGTGGAGAGGAACCGCATCGGTCGTTCTTCCTTGTTGGCTCGGTCTGATAAGGCAGGGTGCAAGGAGAGAAGACAGCGGAAGGTAATAAACGGATGAGGAGTCGATCACCTCGCACCGACAAGACAGGCAGTTGCGGAGAAGATGCACTGCGGAATCAAGGCTCGCCTGGGACGATCGAGGGGCAACGAGAACCGCCCGCCAGGGCCTGGAGCCACGAGCGGGCGGTGTGAGGGCAATCAGTCAGTCGGAGATTGAGTAATCACTCCTTCTCCTTGACCTTGAAGCCCTTGTCGAAGGCGGCGGAGGAGAAGACGAGGGTGAGCTTCTCGGCGTCTTCGGCTCCCTCAACCTTAGCAAGGCAGTTGCCACAGCAGAAGGCAACGGAAGCACCGGCGACCTCAGTAGCCTTGGTGTCATCGGCCGGTCGGCCGGAGAGCGGGCAGGCGGTCTGTTCGGCCTGGCCCGTGGCGACGAGTTGAGCATTGGCCTTTTCGGCGAACTTCGCGGTATCGGCCTTGAAGGCGTTCGGGCACTTGCCGCAGCAGAAGTAGACCGAAGCACCCTTGTACTCGACCTTTTGCTCGGCCTTGACCGGGGCGCCGGAGACGGGGCACTTGGCGTCGTCGATGCAGACTTCATCGGCGATGAAGGCCATCGCGGGGGCGGCGAAGGCAATGGCGACGAGCAGGGAGAGCGTACGCATGGATTGGTCCTCGTGATCGGAAACTGAGACTCGGGATGCCACGCGGCCGGCTGGACCAGTCCGGGCCGCGTCGTGCAGCGCGGCGGGATCGGGCCGGTTGGAGCCGGTTCGCAGTCTTACTCTAGCGCCTCGACAAGCCGTCGTACAGAGGGAAGCACCCCGGCTCTCGATTCAGGATTGGGGTGGAGCCGACGATTTGCGAGCGGACGGCTCGGCGTGTTCCGAGACAGGGGGATCTTCCCGGAAGGCCAGGAGCATGAGGGTCACGGCTCCGATCACGAGCATATTGTCGGCGAAGTTGAAGATTGGGAAATCGAAGTTGATCGAGTCGACATGAACATGCACAAAGTCGCGGACGTGGCCAAACCGGAGGCGATCGTAACAGTTCCCAATGGCTCCGGCCATGATCAGACCCAGCGCAGCGGTTTGCCAACGGTCGGTTGCGTTTCGGAGCACGAACAACCAGTAAAGGATGAACACTCCCGCCACAATGGACAGGACCGCAAACATGAGGCTTCCGAAGGGAAGGTTTCCACCAATTCCCCAGAGGGCCCCGGTGTTATAGCTTGTTCGAAGCTCAAGAATTTTTCCGAGAACCGAGACAGCGGGAGAGCCGGGCGGACCGACCCGCTGAAAGACGACCGCCTTGGTGATCAGGTCGAATGCCGAACCGCCGAGGGCCAGGCCCCAAAAGAGCAACCATCGACTGACCGGAATGGACGGATTCCCGGTGGAAGCACTAACGGTTCTGGGTTCAGCACCGGCCAAGGGCTGCGTCTCCATCGCCGAGCCTTTCGCGTCCTGCCGGGCCGGATCGGCCCGTGGAGATTTTGATCAACCGAGGGCCACTCGATTTTCGTGTGCCCGGGCGCACTCGATACAATAGCGGGTGTAAGGAAGCGCCTGAAGGCGAGCCTTGGCGATTGGTTTTTCACAGTCGCCACAGCGGCCGAAACCGCCATCGGCGAGCCGGACCAGAGCGGCTTCGATCTCGTCGAGCGTTTCCTGCTCGTTTTCGATCAAGCCGAGGGTGAATTCCTGATCGAAGTTGTCGGTCCCCAGATCGGCCATGTGAATCGGCATGCTCGAAAGGTTTCCATTCCCGGCGTCGCCGCCACGGTTGAGGGCCTCGTCGGTCATCTGATCGACATCACCCTGGAGCCGAGCACGCAGGCTCAGGAGGATCTTCCGAAAACGCTCCTGCTCGTCTTGCTTCAACTGGCGATCATTGGCCATCGAGTCGATCCTCCGCAGGCGGTCAATGCCTGATCGGGGGATCGCGATGGGGAGAAATGCTAGTCTCCCCTCGCCCCCCTTGTCAACGCGATCCGGGCGGTCGTCCCGGTCGGCGTGGATGTGCACGAATGTTTCGACCCTCCAGATTACACCGAAGGGGATCGGCGCCGCCAGTCCTGGCCGCGGTTCCTTGTCGATCGGCTCACTTGACCTGGCCAAGGCTCGGGGTAGCCTTTTTTCAAGAAAGGGCGTCCTTCGGGGCCGTCGGCCGAAGCACGGTCGGGCCTGACTGGGGACGAGTCATGAGCGCCTCCATGAGTACCAGCATGTCGAAATTGATTTTCATTACCGGAGGCAGTGGACTGGTTGGCAGCCACGCGGTCGAGGAAGCGAAACGTCGTGGCCATCGAGTCCGGGTTCTGGTTCGAGCGACCAGTGACACATCCTGGCTGGATCGTCAGGAAGTCGAGAAGGTGATCGGAGACCTCGAAGACGCCGATTCGCTTCGTCGAGGGTGCGAGGGGGCTGACTGGGTCTTCAACTGCGCTGCGAAGGTCGGCGACTGGGGAACGCTCGAAGAGTTTCGTCGGCTGAACGTCAACGCCCTTCGGCTGCTGCTCGATGCGGCGGTCGACGCTCGGGTCGAGCGGTTCGTACATGTCAGTTCGCTCGGAGTTTATGAAGGGCGAGATCATTACGGCACCGACGAAACCACACCGCCGGCGGCCAACTCACTGGATGCATACACACGATCGAAGACCGAGGCCGAGCAACTCGTATTGAACTGCCATACCGAGCGTGGATTGCCTGCCTCGGTCGTGCGGCCGGGCTTCATTTATGGAGAGCGAGACCGCACGGTCTTGCCGAAGCTGATTAACGCCCTGCGCAAGGGAACGTTCGCCTATTTTGGTTCGGGCGATCAAGTGCTCAATTGCATTTACGTCAAGAATCTTGTGACGGGTATCTTCCTTGCGGCCGAGGTTTCCGAAGCCATCGGACAGGTGTTCAATCTGACCGACGGCCAGCGCATCACCAAGCGACAGTTTGTGTCGCGAGTCGCGCAGCTCGCAGGGCTCAAGGAGCCGACCAGGAAGATTCCGCTCGGCCTGGCTCGGGTTCTTGCCAACGTGGTGGAAACGATCGCCAAGACCCGAGGAGCCAAGCGGCCTCCTTTGATCAACAAGGCCCGCTACAAATTCCTGGGCTTGAATCTTGATTACTCCATCGAGAAGGCACGCCGGGTGCTGGGATATCAGCCGCCGTATTCCTTCGAGCAAGGAATCGAGGCCGCAATGGCCGACCTGACTGGTCTGACCTCGACGATCAGCCCGGCACCGGCGGCCGGATCGGCCTCAACGTCCTGATCTGTCGGATCGGTGGAAGGCGAGGGCGTTCGGGTCGCGTTTTGCGAGCCAACCCGCGCCTCGGGTATACTGATCGTCGGTCGACCCCAAGAGCCGAACTCGATACTCGTCCTTTCAGGAAGCTGCCCCGATGGAACAGATCAAAGGAAAGCGCGTCGCAGTCCTGGTGGAGAAGTTTTACGAAGATCTGGAACTCTGGTACCCGGTCCTCCGACTTCGAGAGGCGGGTTGCAACGTCACGATCGTCGGACCCAAGGCCGGCGAGTCTTACGCCTCGAAGCATGGGTATCCGGCCAAGTCTGACGTGGCCGCGGCTGATGTGAAGGCTGAGGACTTCGACGCGATCATCATTCCCGGCGGTTACTCGCCCGATCACATGAGACGTTGCCAGCCCATGATTGATCTGGTGACGAAGGCCGCCCACCAGGGGAAGGTGCTGGCCGCGATTTGCCACGGCCCGTGGATGCTCTGCTCGACGAAGGCGATCAAAGGGCGCAAGCTGACCGGGTTTTTCGCCATCCGAGACGACGTCGAGAATGCCGGGGCCATCTGGGAGGATGCCGCCTGCGTTCGAGACGGAAACATCGTGACCAGCAGGACGCCGAACGACCTTCCCGAGTTCATGATGGGCATTTTCGATGCAATGATCGAAGCGAGTGCTCGCTGATCAGATATTTCCTCGACACCCCCTGGGCTGATCCGATCAGGCGGTTCCGTCCGCAGATCGGGTTGGCTCGGATGGGGAGAGGATCAGATCACGGAGCTGCAAGGAGCCACCGGGTGGAGGGCGAATGGTGAGCCATTGTCCGGATGCTGCCGGATCGGGCGTTGTGGTGACGGGCTGATCGTCGATCCAGAGTCGGACGGTCGATCCTTCAACCTGAAGACGCACGTGGTGCCAGACGTCAGGGGTGCCCTGGGCGGTGTCGGGCAATTGCTTGGGCAGGCCGAGCCGATAGCCGGCAATGCCAATCTGGCCAAGGTCGGCCGGTTTGGCTCGGAGCAATGCGGAGAGCTCGAAGGCCTCCGGCAACGGTGCGGGGAGCCGGAGAGGATCGTTTTCGAGGTCGGGATATACCTCAAGTTCGAGTAGATGAAACGGACTCGTCGGGGTTTCGGTCAGCTGCGGCGGCGAAGCCTTGCGATCATCGAACAGCGAGAATCGAGAGAGAGCGAACAAGACCATCACCATCATGCCTGGCATGGCGATGCGCCACCATATCGGGACCTTCTGTTGAATTGGGAACGGGCATTGCAGTAACATTGCGACCCGAAGCACGAGCGGAGAGACCTGTGGGGCCCGTCTCCGTCCATCCGATTGCGCCGTAGGAGTGGCCCGGATGGGGTGAGGCCGGCCTCCGCCCGCGAGTTCGACGAGTGAGGCCGCATAGGCCCGACCAGGTGTGCCGAGTTTCCGAGCGGCCAGATCGTCGGCCAGGACTTCTTGATCGAGGAGAAGCCGCCGACGAATCCACCAGGCCGGGGGCATCGGAAACCAGACGGCCTGCAGAAGGGTCGAAAGCCAAACGAAGCGTGAATCGTGGTGCTCTGCGTGGGCCAGTTCGTGACGCAAGACCATCCGGAGCCGGTCGGCAGATCCGGGGCCTGGTTGGTCCCATCCTTCCGGCAGAAGGATCATGGGACGGAACTCACCGATCAAGGCCGGACGTCCGAGTTTTGCGGAGACGCAGAGGCGTGGACGCATCGCCGGGTGTTCCGAGATCAAGAGCCTGGCGTACTCCTTGGTCGCCCAGGCAGAGGCAGGTCGAGCGGTCTGGATCAGGTGTCTCGACGCCAGAACGCCGAGCAGGAGCCAGCCGATTCCTGCCGCGACACTGATCAGATAGCCAAGGGTGAGCAGGCGACTCAGGAGGCCCAGCGGAACCACTACCCAACCAAACACGTTGGCCACCGGAGCCAGCAAGGCAGATCGAGGGATGAACCCTTCGATCGTCTCGATCGGGAGCAGCATCAAGGGCCCGAGACTCAGTGCTCCGAGAACGCCGACCCTGGCCACGGCTCTCCGCTGCACGGGTTGGCGACAGGCCATCATCGTGATCATCACGAGTGAGAGCCAGACCGCCGTGACGCTTCCGAGGTCGAGCAGCCAGAGCCCCAGGCGATCGACCATTGCGATCATCGGCGAGTTCCACAACGCGATTGAGGAGGAACGGTGTGCGCAACTCAATCCGAATGATTCTGCGAGCTGATCATCGGCGAGCCCTGGCGTTGAGCCTCGTCAAGCATCGCTCGGAGCCGGTCGAATTCCTCGGCCGTCGGCGGTTTCGAGTCGAGCAACGCGACGAGTGTTCGGTCGAGTGCGCCGTCGAAGACGCGATCGACAAAACGTCTCGTTAAATCGCGGATCGTTCGTTCCGGAGACTTGAGCGGCACGTAAATAAATGTTCGTCCCTCGACGACGTGGCTGACCAGTCCCTTCTTCTCTTCCATGATGTTCAGCAGGGTTTGAACCGTGCTGTAGGCGACCGGCCCACTTTCCTTGACCAGCTCGTCCTGCACCTCTCGGACGCTGGCACGTCCCTTGGCCCAGAGAACCTTGAGGATCTCGAGCTCGCGATCGGTGACCATCTGGACCTTTCTCATGGTGGACGCTCCCCGGCTGCCTGGAACGGCGTCGTTCGATCTCCTCAACGTAGCGGGCCCATCACGTGTAAACAACCCTGAAGTCTTACGGAATTCCGAGATGAGAAATGCAACTCGTCAGGCTTTCGAGATGGCATGAAGACGCTGGTGGAGGAGATCCGGAAACTTTCCGTACCAACGTTGGTTCAAGGGGGAGGGGTGCGGAAGCGGACTCAAGATTATCGCTTTGCGGAGGATTCCTTCATCGGTCTCCACAACAAGCTCGCAGGGCAAGTCGGCCTCGTAACGATCGTCTCGTTTCCAGAATTCTTCGATCAGCTTGGCTCCGACGTACGGCGTGAACCACTTGAAGGCCTCGGTGCCCAGGCAAATGACGCGATTGCCGGACCAGTGAGCCGTGAGGAATTCGGCCACGAAGGGCCGAAAGCGTTCCTTGACCGTCGTCGAGTAGGCTTTGTTACCGGGAGGTTTGTACGGGACCGTATTCGAGAGCACAATGTGTTGGAGAGCCGCTTCGAGTCTCGGGTCGTCGTCGGGGGGGGCTCCCAGAAACGTTCGATAGACTTCTCGGCGCACCAGGCGGCCGCCGGCACCGATCTGCGGTTGCCCCCACTTCACCTCATCACGGCCGAGATCGCGCCCGAACGAACACACACGGGCCGAGAGCGAGCCGGCGAAGAGGATAGGCCAGGTCGGATCTTTTTTTGATGCGGAATAGACCGGCTCATCGATCGGGAACTCGGCCCGTCGGGCTTCCTGGGCAATTGCTTCAAGCAGGTCGTCTACACTGCGCATGGCGGGCCTCGAAGAGAAGAGCAGGGGCCTGGTGCATTGATCATGGCCTGATCACCGAAGGAGGTCCAGGTCATCCAGGGGTTCGTGAACCCCGGATCGTGTCTGGTGTGTCCGGGAGTCGTCGGCCACGGTTCATCGTGGTACAATGATGATTCTTTATTCCGTGAAGACGATCGATTCGAGCCAGGTGGACCGCCTCTCATGACGCGCATCGCCATCTACGACACCACTCTGCGCGACGGCAGCCAGGGCGAGGGAGTGAACTTCTCGCTGCAGGATAAGCTGCTTATTACTCAACGGCTCGATGAACTGGGGATCGATTACGTGGAAGGGGGGTATCCCCTCTCCAACCCTAAAGACGAGGCATTTTTCCGAGCGGTCCGCGACCTGGACCTCTCCCATGCACGGGTTGCCGCGTTTGGCATGACCCGCCGCAGAGACATTGCTGCGGAAGATGATCCGGGAATGAAGGCGCTCGTCGGCGCCGGGTCTGCGGTCATCACCGTGGTTGGCAAGAGTTGGGATCTGCACGCCCGAGAGGTGCTCGGCGTCAGCCTGGACGAGAACCTTCGGATGATCGCCGATTCCGTGGCATTTCTCGGGTCCGCGTCTCACGGTCCTGAGATCGTGTATGATGCTGAACACTTTTTTGACGGCTACCGTCATAACCCTGACTACGCCCTGAACACGATTCGGCACGCGGCAGAGGCAGGGGCGTCCTGGATTGTGCTTTGCGACACCAACGGCGGAACCTTGCCCGAGCAGATCGCCGAGGCGATTGATGCGGTTCGATCCGTGACCTCTGTGCCCCTTGGCATCCATACGCACAATGACGGTGAGCTGGCCGTCGCCAACACACTGGCTGCGATCCGGCGCGGGGCAACGCAGGTGCAAGGGACGATCAATGGTATCGGCGAGCGCTGCGGAAACGTCGACCTGTGTAGCGTGATCGCCAACCTGTCATTGAAATATGACGGATACGAGTTACTGCGACCGGGAAGCCTGACACATCTGACGGAGGTGTCTCGCTACGTATACGAACTGGCGAATTTGAATTTCCGAAACGGCCAGCCGTTTGTGGGAGCCAGTGCGTTCGCCCATAAAGGGGGGATGCATGTTCATGGGATTCGTAAGGTCGTTCACAGTTACGAGCATATCGATCCGAGCCTGGTCGGCAACGAGCGTCGGGTGCTTGTGAGCGAGCTGTCCGGCCGATCGAACATTGCGGAGAAGCTGGCCGAGCATGGTCTGGAACATGATTCGGCGTTGATGGCACGAGTGCTCGCTCGGGTGCAGGATCTCGAGAACGAGGGGTATCAGTTCGAAGCCGCCGAGGCCAGCTTCGTCTTGCTTGTGGAGAAGGAAGCGGGTCGCTATCAGAACTGGTTCGAGCGGCTGCACTATCACGTGAGTGTCGAGGCGCGCGACGGGGGTGAGCCGATTACCGAGGCGACGGTCAAGCTTCGTGTCGGTGAGACGATCGAGCACACCGTGAGCGAGGGAGATGGCCCGGTCAATGCCCTGGACGGTGCCTTGCGCAAAGCGCTTGAATCGCACTTCCCAAGGCTCCGGGAAATGAGTCTGGTGGACTACAAGGTACGTGTGATCAACGCTCGCGCCGGAACTGCGGCCAGCGTCCGCGTGGTGATTGAGAGCCGCGACAAGGATTCGGTCTGGGGAACAGTCGGCGTGTCCGAGAACGTGATCGAGGCGAGTTGGCTTGCGCTCGTTGATGCCTTCGATCACAAGCTTTCGAAAGACGCGAGAGAATCGGCGTCGCAGCGATCACAGGGGAATCTGGCTTCCGCGTCCTCTGGTGGCCCTGGTTTGTGAGCCGATCCGGGAGAACCGAACGCACGATGCGACAGATCCGAGCCTGCGGCATTTTGTTGATGACCCGAACCGATCCCCGATCGTTCTTACTCATGCGACACAAAGACCGCTGGGATCTGCCCAAGGGGCGAGTCGATCCCGGCGAGTCGGACCTGGAGTGCGCGTACCGCGAGTTTGAGGAGGAAACGGGGATTCCCCGATCCTCGATCCTTCTTGATGAGAGCTTTCGGTTCGAATTGGTTTATTATCCTGTCCGCAAAAAGACAGGAACACCCGATTGCAAGACGCTCGTGATCTTCCTGGCAACCGTGCCTGATCGTCCCAAGATTTTGGCCACGGAGCATCTCGGACACGAATGGTTCTCCTGGCAACCCCCACATAATATCCAGGAGCGGACGATTAACCCTTTGCTGGCAGCGGTCGCGCAGCATCTGGACGGACACGGCTCGATCGGGAACGGTGATCGATTCTGAACGGCTGACGACCCGGAGAAATGGCGACCGTCAAGCAAGCCTCTGAACACGAAACGACCCGCCAGAAGGCGGGTCGTTTCGAAGGTTCAAGATCAAGAGGCCCTGTTGCGTGTGGCCCCCGATCATCGGCTTGTCGCGAGGGCCTCGGAGCCCTTCTTCGATCGTTTCCCCAGCCACTCGATGAGAATCGGGGCGGCGATGAAGATGGTGCTGTAGGTACCGCTGATGAAGCCGATCACCAGGCAGAACGAGAAGCCGGCAAGTCCCTCGCCACCGAAGCCGTAGAAGATCACGACGACGAGCCACGTCGTAAGTGAGGTGAGGATCGTTCGGCTCAAGGTCATGTTGATCGCATCGTTGACCAGGCGAGCCGTAAGATTCGGCGATTTGCCTTTGATCTCTCGAATGCGGTCGAAGATGACGATCGTGTCGTTGACCGAGAAGCCAATCAAGGTCAGGAAAGCCGCGATCATCGGCAGGTCGATCTTGTAGCCGGCCAGGGCCACCGCGCCGAGCGCAATGAGCACGTCGTGAATCAGGGCAATCACTGCGGCGAATCCGTAGGCGACCGCCTGGAAGCGGAACCAGAGGTACGCGATGATGATCATCCAACTCGCGACAATGGCCACGATGGCCTTCTGCCGGGTTTCGCCCGCCACGACGCCACCGAAGGTTTCCAGACGCTCGAACAGGAAGTCGCGGTCATTGCGAAGCTCCTCTCCGAGGGTCGCCAGAGCGGGATTGATCTGATCAGCCGGGATGGTTGTGCTCAGGGTGAGCGTTTCGCCAGCCTGGTCTGGATCGTTCGGGGGAGCGTCGGGGTTCAAGAGGCTGAACTGACTGCGGGGACTCGGAACCGGAGGCTCGGCCGAGGCAAGGACACGGGCCAGGGCTTCGGTAATCCGAGAAGGCTGTTGAGGGAGGTTGAATGTCAATCGGAAGCGATTGGCGCCTTCCTCGTTGAGGGTAGTATCGGATTCCTCGCTGACGGCCTCGGTCTGAAGATCGACTCGAACCAGACTCTCGGGGAAGGCGTCGAGAATGGCCTGTTGAACCGCTGCCGTTGAGTCTTCGGTGGTTCGAATATTGTACCGAGGGGCAGCGGAGTCTCCCTGCTCTCCCATCAGCGTCAGGCTCTCGACCGTCACATTCGGCAGGTATTCACCGGCCTGATTTCGGACGGAGGAAACCCGGGCAGAGGAACTCATTCCGGAGAGTTCTTCACTCTGAAGCTGGACCGTGACGAGGGTACCGCCCGTGAAGTCGATGTTATACATCGCCCCTCGTTGATCGGCACCACCCCGATTGAAGAAGACGGTCAGTCCCAACGCGATGACCAGAAGCGAACCGACCATGCAGTAACGTCGGGGGGCGACGAAGTCGATGTTCGTCTTGCTCAGGAGGCGGAGCATGTTGAGCCGTTTGATCCAGCCCTTCTGGTAGGCCAGTTCAAAGAGCGTTCGCGAGACAAAGACGGCTGTGAACAGGTTCCAGAGCAGGCCGATGATCGTCACCAGGGCGAAGCCCTTGACCTCCTCGGTCCCGACCGACCAGAGCACGATGCCGGTCAAGATCGTCGTGACGTTTGAGTCGAGAATGGTGGACCAGGCCTTGCCGAAGCCGTTGCGGATCTGCTGTCCGAGTGGTGCTCCTCGGTCGCGTTCTTCCCTCATCCGTTCAAAGATGAGGACGTTCGCATCGACGGCCATACCGATCGTCAGCGCCAGGCCCGCGAGGCCGGGGAGGGTGATCGAACTGCCAGTCAGAGCCATTGAGGCGAGCAACAAGACCATATTCAACAGCAAGGCGATCACCGAGATCAGGCCCGCCACCCGGTAATACACGAGCATAAACAGCGGCACGAGGCCCAACGCAATCGTGATGGCGTAGACCCCCTTGCGAATTGTGTCTTCGCCGAGGGTTGGACCGATCGTTTCTTCCTGCAGGGGGGTGGGATTCAAGGCGATGGGAAGGCTACCTGCGCGGAGGATATCGATCAGGTAATTCACCTGTTCCGTGGCCTGGCTCCCCCGCCCTCCCATGGTGATGATGCCACGGTCGGTGATACGGTCATTGATCTGAGGAGCAGACATGATCTCGCCGTCGAGCAGGATGGCGAGGTTAAAGCGGAAGGCTCCTTCCTGGCGCGGACGATAGCGTCCGGTCAGGTTACCGAAGCGCCGCGAGCCGGTCGGATCAAGGTTAAACCCAACGGCTGCTCGGAGTTGCTCGTCCGTGGTGGGATAGACCCGGTCGAGCATGTCGCCGGTGACATCCTGCGAATCCCGGGGGACTTCGTAGAGCACGAAGTACTCCGTGAGGCCGGGTTGAGTGGGGAACGGCACACCCCGGACGATCCAGTCTCCGGCGGTTTCGGGAAGGATCGAAACGCCGTCGGCTCCCATGGCGATACCGCTGGGGTTGTAGGCCAGACGGTAGGAGGTGACGGATTCGAGCCCGTGATCTTCGGTCAGGGTGATGGTGTTGGAGGTATTGCCGGAAATCTCCGTGGTCGCCGTGGCCGGCTCGCCGTTGCGAAGGCCTTCCAGGACCACGGGAAGACCGGAGTAGCGATTGACGGGCCACTCCCGAATCGGGTCGATGATCTGGTTCGAGCCATCGGCAAAGTCAACCGCGTAGCCGGTGATGGTACTGGAAGCAAACTGGTGCGGTTGCCGGAGGACGAGGGTGTCCTTGGTGTTGCGTTCAATCTCGAAGCGGGCGGAAGGGGCGTTGTCGGAGCGTTCCAGGACGACCTGCAAGCCTCGGAAGCGGTTCGGCTCCCAATCGGCATTGGTGTCGGTGATGGTCCGTTCACTCACCGAGGTCGGGGTGCCGCTGGCGGCAGGCACGACCACTTCTTCACCAACTTTTGCCCAACGGAAGCTTTCGGAGTCGGAGCCCGGAGACTTGACCACCGGCAGCCGATCGACGATCGGGGGTGTGTCTCGGTTCAGTCGGTTGAGGTAGGACGGGAAGTCGGCAGCCCGATTGGTGGACGCGAGGATGCGAAACGCCAGTGACCCCACTTCGGTCAACTTGCGTTTGACTTCCTGGGTCTGATTGGCCATCTCCTCGGGCATGATGATTTCGACGCGATCCTGGCCGACGGGGCGGATCGTGATGTCGAAAACACCTTCGGGGTTGATCCGTCGCTTCAGGGCCGCCACAAGTTCATTCAGGTCGACCGGCTCGCCGGCCTGTTCCTCGACCTGATAGACCAGGATCGTGCCGCCGGAAAGGTCGATGCCCAGCTTCAACGGGCGCTCATCGCTCAGGTTGAGTTGCTGAGAGAAGAGGATCGCCAGGCCAGAGATGGCTGCAAGGGCGATCAGGATGAGGCGAGAGGTCACATTCTTCATGGCAGGTCCTTGGGGGCCGCACGGCGAGGGGGGAGATGCGTCCCCGTCCGGCCCGGGGCGGAGCGGCCCAGCCCCGTCCCGATCCGATCGTCATTCAAGATTATTCATTCCCTTGACGATTGCCGCCCTGGGTCTCTTGGCTTGCGAAACCGTCCGAGGGCTCAGCTCACGAGGCTTTCGATTCCGTCGCTCCCGCGTCGACGAGGCCGACAACGCTTGTCTTGCGGCAGGTCAGCCGGACTCCCTTCTCGTCGTCGATCCGAAGCACGATCTTGTCGGCCTTCTCATCGACCGACACCACCGTTCCGTAGATACCCGACTCCGTGAGCACGCGATCGTTCTTCTTCAGGGCGTGGATCATTGCCATACGCCGCTTCTGGTTGCGCATCGGCAGCCAGAAAAACAGGAAGAAGGCCAGCAGCAACACTGGCCCGAATTGCACGAGCAGCACCATCATCGGAGAAAGCTGAGCTTCGCCGCCGGCTCCCTGAGCCGCCTGAGCGAAGCACACCGGAATGAGCGAACAGATCGTGCCGGGCATGGTCGGGGATCGTCGTTTCTGCGAGTCGGTCGAACGTAACGGAGTCACTGGATCAGCGATCGGCCAATCGATCACTACCAGACAATCGGATCACTTTACCGATGACGGGCCAAGGGCTTCAAGCGTCTCCGCCCGGAATTGGACGTAACGGCCTGCCCGGATCGCTTCCCGAGCCCGAGAAACGAGCCGATGAAGGAATGCCAGGTTGTGAACCGAGGCCAAAATCGGGCCGAGCATCTCGTCAGCCAGGAACAGGTGGCGGATATAGCCTCGACTGAACTGGGTGCAGGCGAGACAGTTGCACCCCTCCTCAATCGGACCCGGGTCGCTCTTGTGCGCGGCATTACGCATGCGAACCGTTCCGTGCATGGTCAGGCAGGTGGCGTTGCGGCCGTTTCGGGTCGGCAGCACGCAATCAAACATGTCGACCCCGGCTGCGATCGCGTCGAGCACATCCTGCGGGCGACCGACCCCCATCAGATACCGCGCATGATCCGAGGGGAGATGCGGGGTACTGACCTCGAGGGCCTTGCGGATCTCCTCAGGCGACTCGCCGACGCTGACGCCTCCGATGGCGTAGCCGTCGAAGCCGATCTCGACGAGTCGATCGGCGCACTCACCACGGAGGTCTGGGTGGGCTCCTCCCTGGACAATCCCAAATACGGCCTGATCGGGACGGGTCCGGGCCGCTTTGCAGCGCTTCGCCCATCGAACAGTGCGATCAGTCGCCTCAGCGATCGCGGCTTTCTCAGCCGGGAGGGCGGGGCAATGGTCGAGGACCATCGCCACATCAGCCCCAAGGGCCTCCTGAATGGCGATGGCCCGTTCGGGAGTCAGGTCGAGCATGCTGCCATCTAGGTGCGATCGGAACGCGACCCCTCGTTCGGAAAGGGTGACCCGGTCGCTCATGCTAAAGACCTGAAAGCCTCCAGAATCGGTCAATATCGGCCCGTCCCAGGCCATGAACCGGTGCAGTCCGCCGAGCTCCTGAACCACTGCTTCACTGGGCCGCAAGGCGAGGTGGTAGGTGTTGGCGAGGAGCATCCGGCTTCCAGAGGCCCGGAGCAGGTCGGGCACGATCCCCTTGACGGTTGCCTGGGTGCCGACCGGCATGAAGATCGGCGTTTCCACCGTTCCGTGGCGCGTATGCAGCAGACCAGAGCGCGCGGCCGATCCTGAGTCAACCGCGAGCAATTCGAATCGAACAGGGGAAGCCATGCGTTATCGGGCTCGCGGGTCATCAATACGAGGGCTGGTGGGAAGCAAAGCGTTTCCGACAGCCCTCCGATTCGGTCAGTCGTTCCGCAGCTTGAGCCCCATCTCAGAAAGCTTTTCTCGGACCTCATTGAGCGAGGTGACACCGAAGTTTTTGCATTCGAGCAGTTCGTCCCCGGTTCGGCTCACGAGGTCGCCGATCGTCTGAAGGTTCAACTTCGACATGCATTTGCGCGATCGTACCGAAAGGTTCAGCTCGCTGATCGGTTTGCCCAGGATGGCCCGTTCTTCGGGAGAGACCTCGGCTGCGGACGGTCCGCTCGGGACAGGGGCGTGGTGCGTTGGCCGGGCGAGCGGAGCGCCGCGGTCTGGGGATTCAAGAGCCATGCCGAGCCGAAGCCCCTTGGTGTCCATGATCTGCTTGATCTCGGACAGGGAGGTTTCGCCAAAGTTCTTGGAGGCGAGCAGGGCGACCTCGGTGGTTCGGGTCAGGTCGCCGAGCGTTCGGATGTTCATTTTGCGCAGGCAGTTTCGGCTGCGAACAGACAGCTCGAAGTCAGTGACGGGGATCTCAAGCAAGGTGCGAAGCCGGTCGTACTGTTTCTCCAGGCTTTCGTCATAGTACATGTCGCGGCTGGCGCGGCAGTCCTTGGCGTAGAGCCGGGCTCGGGGCTCATTCCCGAGGTGATCGAGCACCTGGTTGTAGAAGGTTTCCGCCTCTCGATACCGCTGGTCGTCTTCGAGCAGGATCCCGAGATTGATCAGGGCGGCCAGGGGCACGGGCGGATGACGAAGGCACTGGCGATAGTAATCGACGGCGACGTCATCGTTTCCGTAAAGATCGTTGATGTAAGCCAGTTGGAACAATGCACCGGTGTGGTCGCGGTCGAGTTCCAGGGCACGCTCGAAGGCAGCGGCGGCTTCAAGTTGCTCGCGATCGTCGGCCAGGAGGCAGCCAATCTGATAGTGATATTCGGCCTTGCCGTCGGCCTGGCCTTCAAGTTGTTTCAGCAGTGATCGGGCCACGTCCGGCTTGCCCGCCCGTCGCATGGCACCGGCGCGGTGCAAGGTGGCGAGCTTGGCGTCGTAGTCCGACTCGCCGGCAGCGGCGAAGGCATCGGCGGCTTCTTCCCAGCGCTGGAGGTTCTCCAGGGCCAGTCCGCGATGGAAGTGGGCCATACCGCTGTCGCCGGCCTTTTCCAGGTGTTCGAGCGCCTGGAGATAGTGCCCGTGAAGCACTTCGGCCACACCGAGTCTGAGCTGAAGATCCGGCTCCAGTTCCCCCCCTCGGGCCCGATCCTTGATGTTCTGAACGGCCTCTCGGAGGGTCCGGTAGCGTGAGGGGTCGCGGCCGAGCAGCTCACGTAAGTCGGCCACGGTGGAGAGGTCGAACGGGTCGCGGTCCATCAAGGCCCGGACATCGGAGGTCATCTGGTCGGTCATCGGCGTGCCTCAATGCGACGCTGCGGCACCCGTACCATCATCCGGTTCCTCGATGAACCGGCGCAGACGGGGAACCGTGCGAGACAAAGAGTCCAATTTACCAAAATTCACGCCGTGAGCAAGACATCGGACGAGAGTCTGGAGGCAGGGGGTTGCTCGGTGTCAAGCTCCTGGTCCTCATTTCCGTGACCGGGGCGGAGCATTCGCTTCGATGGCGGTGCGGACCGTCAGAAGATGTTCGATCCATTCGCGTCGCAACCCCTCCGTTTGTTTTCCGAAAGCAGCTTGGAACGCGGCGACACCGTGGTTGGTGCTCCCGGATCGAGGATTCCGAAGCTGATCCAGGAACGCCACGAACCCCTCAGGGTCCTTTGTCCGCAGATGCAAGACCAGTGCCCAGGCTGCGGCATAGGGAGCGGGTGCGTAGCCCTGACCGAACCCCTCGTCTCGGACGATTGCTTCGAGTGATGGAATCGATCGAAGCCGTCGCCACTGCTCGATCCGGTGGCCTGGGATGTCGGCAAGTCCGGCCCACTGGCCACCTCGGAATGCCTCGAATTGCATGGCAATTCCTTCGTGGAGCCAGATCGGGAACTGGTCGTATTGCGGCGAGAGCCCCGAGGCAATCACCAGTTGATGGACCAGCTCGTGAACTGCCGCCGCCTGATCCGATCGGCGCTGCTCCAGGTCGTGGAGCAAGAGTGTGCGTTGCGTGTCTCTGCGCAAGGCATCAATCCGAAGTTCAGCCCCCTGTCGGTTCAGAGTCCGAGGGCGATCGCCTGACAGTGAGAATCGAAACCGGGCTGAAGGGGAGACGTTGGCAAGCGATCGCTCCGCCTGGTCGAGTTCGTCGAGGCGATGGCGAAGCCCCGTGGTCAATCGCTTGTCTTCAGGCTGGTTGCGGCTGTCGGCAACGAACACAACCCGGCGGGTCGGATGGTAATAGCCTCGGGTCGTCAGGAATGCCTCGCCGGCTTCCTTGCGCACAAAGGCCAGGTAATCCGATTCTTCGGCAAACCAGACGGCCACAAGCTTTTCGGACGGGAGCCGGAGATCGAATCCGAGGGTCGTGAAGGTGAGATAAAAGGTCGTGACAATCTGATCAAGGAGTGCGAGCCGGGCGGTTGCGTCGGAATCCTCGTGTTGATGAAGGAGAATCAATCGTGGAGTTTCGGCCACCTTGAACTCGGATCGAAGGAGCCTACGCAGCGCGGTCAGGTCTGGGGCCTGGGCAGGTTGTTCCAGCCGATCAAGGATCGAGACGAGGCGGGCCACTGGTTCCAGAGTTGGAGCGCTCCGATGCGAGGCACGAAGCATGGCCACCCCTTCGGAGGTCAACCCGCGTTCGATGGCCCACCAGGCGGCTCGGAACTGGTCCGAGGCATCGCCGGCATTGGCCTGATCGCGACGCAACGGCCAATCGTGCTCGGGCCAGTGGCCGGGGACGATGGCTTGGAAATCGTCGGGACGAAAGGTGTACGATCCGTCTGGGGAGCGCACACGAATGATCTCTCCGTCGATCTCGATGGGAAGCTGGACCTCTCCTCCCTCGGTGAAATAGAGGAGATCCGCAGAGGCTGGTGCGATCGCCACGAGCAATTCGAACACGAGGGTCAGGATTCCGGCTCGATTGGCGTGCCGACGGCTCATCGTGACTGGCTCCTTCGTGCTTGCCGAGGTCGGTTGGGATTGTCTGCTGGAAATCGACCACCGGCCCTTTGACAAGCGGCCGTCGCCGTGCGACCGTTGGCGATCGGCCCGCAGCCGGTCGAGGCCCGGCTGATGGTGACCGTCTGCATCCCGTTCTTCCGATTCGAACCTGAGACGACCGAGGATCGCGACCATGCGACCGCTACGACTCACGGCCGGCGTTCTGACGACGGCCGCCGGGCTGATTGCCGCCGGGCATGTTCCGGCCGCCGCGCAGGAGGACGTCACCGTGGAGATCGTCGAGTTTCGCGGCTGGGAAAACAACGTCAAGCTCAGCAATGGCGACGCCGAGCTGATCGTGACGCTCGACGTCGGCCCACGTGTTATCAGTTATCGGCTGACCGACGGCGAGAACGTGTTCAAGCTTTACGAGGATCAGCTCGGTGGTTCCGGTGAATCCGGCTGGCAGATTCGAGGGGGGCACCGACTTTGGGTGAGCCCTGAAGACCCGGCGCGGACCTACGTTCCCGACAATAGCCCGGTCACGTACGAACAGATCGGCCCGGGACAGATCCGCGTGATCGTGCCGCCCGATCCGACCTTTCAGCTTCAAAAGGAAATGGAGATTACCCTGGCCCCTTCGGGCACCGAGACGACGGTGATCCACCGCATTCGCAACGCTGGCCGACAGCCAACGGAGCTGGCCATCTGGGCCTTGTCGGTGATGGCGCCGGGAGGGATCGAGGTGATCCCCTTGCCGCCGAAAGCCCCGCACCCCGGTGGAGCCGAGAACGCCACGGCCGAGATGTTCGCGCCGCAACTGAGCCTGACGCTCTGGTCCTATTTCGATTTCCAGGATCCCCGATGGACGTTCGGAACCAAAGCGCTGACCCTCCGACAAGACCCGCAGACCGATCGGGGGCCGACGAAGCTGGGCATCTCGACTCCGCTCGGCGTGGTCGGTTATCTCAATCAGGGCACGCTCTTTCTAAAGCGGTTTCCCTACCTGCCAGGGCGTGTCTATCCCGACCGGGGTGTCAATTACGAAACGTTCACGAACGTCGATATGCTCGAACTGGAAACCTTGGGACCGCTCGTCCGACTCGGACCGGGAGAGGTGGTCGAGCACGTTGAGCGCTGGGAACTGGTCGGCAAGGTCGAGGCCGGTGATGGACCCGAGGGAGCGATCGAGGCCGTCTTGCCTCTGATCGTTCGCGAGTAAATGAGCGAGGATTAGGCTGAGAGGTGAGCCGGTTCCTTCGGGAGCCGGCTCGGCTCGATCCCGGGAAACAGTTCAGCCAGGCGAGCAGCCTCACGGCGTACGTCGTGATTGGCGGCCACTCTGGCTGCTCCGGCGGATCCCATCCGACGGAGTTCGGCAGGGGTCGCATCGAGCGCCGCTTCCATGGCGTCGGCCAGGTCGGTGATCGATCCGGCCGGAACGAGCCAACCCGACTCTCCGGTGCGGATCAGTTCGGGAATGCCCGCGATCGTGGTCGAGATCACCGGACGGTGCAGGGCGAGGGCTTCCATGATGACCACCGGAAGCCCCTCGGCAAAACTGGATTGCACCAGTGCCCGGCTTCCTTCCAGAGCCTCACGGACCTGAGCGCTGCTCTGCCAGCCGGCAAGGAGGACGTGATCGCTCAGGCCTCTGCGATCGATCAGATCTTCCAGGATCGGTCGAAAGGGACCATCGCCGACCAGAGTCAGTTCGAAAGTGCGCCCCCGCTTCAGCAGTTCGGCCGCGGCCTCGATCAGGACGAGCTGGCCCTTTTCTGGGGCGAGTCGGCCGATATTGAGGAACCGAGGAGCCTCGGGCGGGTCAGTCGGGGGGCGATCGAGAAAATCGACCGCCAGGCCGCATCGGACGACGTGAATCTTGTCCCAGTCGCCTGGATCGGCCCATCGCCAGAGCTGACTGCGGCCGAACGAGCTGATGGCGACGGTGAATGCGGAATGCCGCACCTTCTCCGCGAGAGAAAGGGCCTTCGGGGCGTCGAACTCCTCGGGACCGTGGACCGTCACGCTATAACTCGGGCCGCCGAGCAGGTGACAGAGCAGGGCGACCGTGGCCGAATTGGTGCCGAAGTGAACGTGGAGGTGGCTTACCTGATCGCGCTGAGCCCATCGCCTGAGCAGGCAGGCTTCGGCAAGGTAAATCAGGTGAAAGGTCAGCCCACGTTCGGAGCGACGGCCGAGCCGCCAGGTTGCAGCGAGTGCCTGAACGAGCCGCACCGGTCGGGTGAGGATGGTGCTGATCAAGGCACCCAGCAGTCCGAAGGCCCCGGAGTCGAGGAGGCGTCGCGTCTTCTCGTACTCGGCCTGATCATCCGGATCGACCCGAGGGAGGCCCGAATCCCGAATCGCGTAGCGGATGACCGGAATGCCCTGCGCCTCCAGCGAACCGATCTCTCGCCGGATGAACGTCTGGCTTGGCATGGGATACGAATTCACGAAGTAGGCCAGGCGTGGCACAAGACACTCCCTGCTGGATGCTCGAAATCGGGAATAGCGACGTCACCGAGGGGGGATTGTCGAAGGAGTTTTTCGATCGACCTTGCGAGTTCAGCGACCCTCTCATCATAGTTGCCGCGGGATTTCGAACGACTCTACGGCGCACCAGGCCATTTAAGGACGGACTTCTTCCGAGAGTTGCTCGAAACAACCTGTTCACGACGGGTGCTGAGGGCGTCACTCCGGGAGATTGGCTGAGAGAGATGAGCGACTTTCGGGAGACACTCAGGCTCGAAGGACCCGTCCCCCATAGACCACGCGATCCTCGGGCGAGCACTGGATACGTAGGCCGCCGTCCGGTCCGATACCGCCGCCCAGGCCCTCGACGATCTCACCACCCAGGTCGATTCGGACGGGAGCCTCCCGCAGCTGATCCCGCAAGGCCCACGATCGGGCAAGGCCGGGATCATCCTGAGCGAGCAAGCGAAGGTTTGCGTCTAGCCGATCGAGGAGGTGTTCGAACAGCGTTTCTTGACTCTCGGGCGGGATGGGTCGATCGGAGAACTCGGCAAGTGCGGCAGCCAGGCGACGAACTTCGTCGGGGGCTTCGTCGAGGTTGGACCGGACGTTCAGGCCGATGCCGATGATCAGTCGAGGCCCGAGTGGTCCGTTGATGCGTTCCGGAAGGATACCGGCAATTTTCCGAGCATCGATCTCGACATCGTTCGGCCAGCGCAAAGCCACCGATCCCCGATCAATCCACGGCTCGACCGTTTCAATGACTGCGATGGCGGTTGCGAGCGAGGATAGCGGCGTGTGCCGATCCTCGAGGCCGAAGGCGAGGGGGTCGAGCAGGACGCTGAAGGTCAGGCTTCCCGAGTCGGACCACCAGGAGTTCGCGCCTCGCCCGCGTCCCTGAGTCTGGCGATCAGCCCGAAAGACCAGAGGGAACGTGAGTGGATCGATCGGATTGAGGGCGTGTTGCTTGGCGAGGTCGTTGGTCGAACCAACCTCTCCAAGCCGAACGACGGACCAACCGGCGGGCATCGGGGGGTGAACTCCTCGGGGATCGAACGCTCAGGAATCGGTCATGCGAATGAGAAGATCCCCCGCCTGGACCTGGAGGCCGACCGAGGCGAGCACCTCGGCCACCCGGCCAGGCCGCTCTGCGTAGAGAGTCGTCTCCATCTTCATCGCCTCGATCGAGAGGAGTTTCTGCCCCTTGCGAACCGGATCGCCCGTCGAGACTGCCACGCCAACGACGAGGCCGGGCAGGGGGGAGGCAATCTGGTTCGGGTCGCCCGGGTCGGCCTTCGGGGCCGTCTTCACGGCCGAGGCGAGCGAACGGTCGGCGACGATGATCTCGCGGGGCTGGCCGTTTAGCTCGAAGAAGGCGGTGCGGGTGCCGTCGACGTGCGGCTCGCCGATGGCGACGAGCTTGACGATGAGCGTCTTACCCGGTTCGATCTCGACCGGATGCTCCGCGCCGATCTCCGGCCCGAAGAAAAAGACGGAGGTGGGTAAGACCGATGTGTCGGAGAAATTCCTCAGGTGCGTCGCCAGTTCGGGGAAGACACGAGGGTAGAGCAGGAGGCTCAGGGCGTCTCGGGTCGTCGCCTCGTGACCGAGCAGTTCCGAGGCCTTCTGCCGGGCGGCGTCGAGGTCGGCCGGAGGAAGATCTTTGCCCGGCCGATCGGTCATCGCGGGGCGTCCCTTGAGGATTCGTTGCTGAACCTCATGAGGGAATCCGCCCGGCGGCTGGCCAAGTCTTCCTTCGACGAACTCGACCACGCTTTCGGGGAATGCCAGCTCACGGCGATCGTCGACCACGTCTTCCGCCGTCAGGTTGTTTGCGACCATGAACAGGGCCATATCGCCGACAACCTTCGACGAGGGGGTGACCTTGACGATGTCGCCGAACAGGAGGTTGACCTCGGCGTACATCGCGCAGACCTCGGGCCAGCGTTCGTCGAGCCCGAGGGCCTTGGCCTGCTGGAAGAGGTTCGTGTACTGGCCCCCGGGCATTTCGTAGGCGTAGACCTCGGCCGAAGGGGCCTTTTGGCCGGTCTCGAAGGGGGCGTAGAGGGCTCGGGCGGCCTCCCAGTACTGGCTCATCTCGATCAAGCGGGCCGGGTTGATTCCCGATTCCCGAGGGGTGAACCGGAGGGATTCGACGATCGCGTTGAGGCTAGGCTGCGAGGTGAGGCCGGACATGGACGCAACCGCGCCATCGGCGATGTCGAGGCCGACCTCGGCCCCCTTGACGACACTCGCCGCCTGGGCGCCGCCGATGTCGTGGGTGTGGAAGTGGATCGGCAGGCCGACTTCTTCGCGGAGGGCTTTAATCAACTGTTCGGCGGCGTACGGTTTGCAGAGGCCGGCCATGTCCTTGATCGCGATCAGGTTTGCCCCGCGTTTTTCCAGTTCCCTGGCCATCGAGACGTAGTACTTCAGGTCGTACTTTGTCCGCTTCGGGTCGAGGATGTCGCCGGTGTAGCAAATAGCGGCCTCGCAGAGGGCCCCCGACTCGCGGATGGCCTCGATCGAGACCTCCATGTTCGGCACCCAGTTGAGCGAGTCGAAGACGCGGAACAGGTCGATCCCGGCGTCGGCTGCTTCCTTGACGAACGCCCGAACGACGTTATCGGGGTAACTCGTGTAACCGACGGCGTTCGAGCCGCGCAGGAGCATCTGGAAGAGGATATTCGGAATCGCCTCGCGAAGCTGGACGAGACGTTCCCAGGGATCTTCCTTCAGGAATCGCATCGAAGTGTCGAACGTCGCCCCGCCCCACATCTCGATCGAGAACAGTTCGGGGCAATTCCGAGCGTAGGCTGCGGCCACCCTGAGCATCTCCCGGGTCCGCATCCGGGTGGCAAGCAACGACTGATGGGCGTCGCGGAAGGTGGTGTCGGTCAGCAGGAGATGGGGCTGTTCCCGGACCCAGGCAGCGAACTTCTCGGCGCCGAGGGCCTGGAAACGTTGTCGAGAGCCGTCGGGAGGTGTGGCTGTCTGATCGTAAGCCGGGGGCTGCGGCTCGGGATCGGGCACATAGCCGCTCGGCCGGGTGACGCCGGGGAAGCCGTTGACGGCGACATCGGCCTCGAAGCTGAGCAGTCGACTGGCACGGTCCTGCCGCTTGGGGAAGATGAACAGATCGGGCGTTTGGTCGATGAACCGTGTCGTGCAGCGACCAGCGGCGAAGTCGGGATGGTCGATGACGTTGAGCAGGAAGGGGATGTTCGTCTTGACCCCTCGGATGCGGAACTCATCGAGCGCTCGCTTCATTCGATTGACGGCGTCGATGAAGCGCCTGCCCTGGGCGCTGACCTTCACGAGCATCGAGTCGTAAAAGGGCGTGACGATCGCCCCAGTGATCGCTGTGCCGCTGTCGAGCCGTAAGCCCATGCCTCCGGGAGAGCGGTAGGAGGTGATCCGCCCGTAGTCGGGGGTGAAGTTGTTTTCCGGGTCCTCGGTGGTAATACGGCACTGGAAGGCGTGGCCGTGGACCTCGACCGATTCCTGGCTAGGCAGGCCGATTTCGGGGTCGGAGAGCGGGGAATTGGCGGCGATCAGGATTTGACTCTTGATCAAGTCAACGCCAGTGATCATCTCCGTTACCGTGTGCTCGACCTGAATCCGAGGGTTCACCTCAATGAACGAGAAGGCGTTGGCGTCGGTATCGACGAGGAACTCGACCGTCCCGGCGTTGTCGTAGCGGCAGTGGCGGCCGAGCTTGATGGCAGCATCGCAGATGGCCTCGCGCAGCTTCGGTTCAAGGCTCGCGGCGGGAGCGATCTCGATGATCTTCTGATGACGCCGTTGGACCGAGCAATCGCGTTCGTACAGATGCACGAGGTTTCCGTGCTGATCGCCGAGGAGCTGCACCTCGATGTGCTTCGCGTGACGGATGAACTTTTCGAGGAAGACATCGGGACAATCGAACGCGGTTTGAGCCTCGCGGCGGGCCTGGTCGAGCGCGTTGTCGAGTTCGTCCGGGGTCTCGACCACGCGCATCCCCCTGCCACCACCTCCCATCGCAGCTTTGACGATGACGGGGTATCCCATCGCCTCGGCCTTGGCGTGCGCTTCCGGCCCAGGAACGATCGGCTCCTTCGTGCCGCCGAGGATGGGTACGCCGGCTTCCTCGGCCAGTTTCCGTGCGGCGACCTTGTCGCCGAGCATGTCGAGTAACTCGGGCCTTGGCCCGACCCAGACGATTCCGGCTTTCTGGCAGGCTCGGGCGAAGGTGGCATTCTCGCTCAGGAAGCCATAGCCGGGATGGATGGCGTCGACCTCCTTCTCGACGGCCAGTGCAATAATGTTGTCGATCCCGAGATAGCTGCGGATCGGCTCTCCCGGTTTCCCGACGAGGTACGCCTCATCAGCCTTGAGCCGATGCATGGCAAAGCGATCCTCGTTCGAGTAAATCGCAACAGTCCGAATCCCCAGCTCGTGAGCCGATCGAAAGATCCGGATGGCGATTTCGCCGCGGTTTGCGACCAGCAACTTGCGAAAGGCAGGCATCGAACGCTCTCGGGCGGTTTCGGGTACGTGGGAGAGAATCGTGGTTGGCAGTATCCTAACGCATCGCAAGACCGGGGGCGAGATGACGCTCACTTACAACGTTCGTTCCTGCTCGCGAGGGTACGCACTATCGAATCGACTTCAGGATCTCCGGTTGACCGTTCTCCGGATCGGGGATAGGAAACCCAGAGAGAAAGCCGATCGGCGGCCGAACTCTCCGAAGGAGTGCCTGTCCGATGATGATCTCGTACGCCCAGAACGCCGAGGATGTCCTGCTCAACCGCGTCTTCGCGGGCCGGAACCAGGGCTTCTACATTGACGTTGGGGCGCACGACCCGATTCACAACTCTGTGACAAAGCATTTCTACGAACAGGGCTGGAGCGGGATCAACATTGAGCCGGAGCAAGAGACCGAACTGTTTGATCGACTTCAGAAGGATCGTCCTCGAGACATCAATATGAACCTCGGTCTCTCGAACCAAGATAGGACCTTGACTTTCTACCAGACGCTTTCCGCACCGGGCTGGTCAACTTTCTCTCCTGCACAGGGCGCGGAGATGGCTCGCTGGGGGTTTGAGTTTGTCGAGCGATCGATCCCCGTCACCACCCTTGCCAGGGTCTGCGAGCAGCACGTTCTTCCGGGACAGGAGATCGATTTTCTCAAAGTCGATGCCGAAAGCCACGAACGCGAGGTGATCGAAGGTGGAGACTGGAACCGCTGGCGGCCAGTGATCGTCCTGGTCGAAGATAACGGAACCGATGTCTGGGAACCCTTGCTGCTCGGGGTCGAGTATCTTTTCGCCGCGTTCGATGGCATCAACCGTTACTATGTTCGGAGCGAGGACCGCCAACTTCTGGATCGCTTCGCCGCGCCGGTCAACGTGACTGATGAGTATGTGCCATTCCGCTACCACCGACTGCATCAGATGTCGGATCTTGGTCCCTCGGCCCTTCGGATTGCACGGCGACTCCAGGACACTGCAAATCGCCACCCGAAGCTCGCTCGTATCGTGAGTCGTTACCTTCGCTGAGGCAAGCCGGTTTTCCCCAATCCGCGCAGGCCATCCGCATCGCTAACGAGCGTTGCGTGTAATCATTGCATAAGTTAGCCTGAAGTACGATGTCGATGGCCAATCGAAAATGCCCCTAGGCTGCCGCGCGACTGGGACGACTCATCATGCTTCAGCGATTAGCGGTTGCCGTCTGTTTGTTCGTGCCGGCCTCTGTGCCGGCCGAGGAACCGATTGACTTCGATCGGACCATTCGTCCGATCTTCGAGGCTCAATGCCTTGGCTGCCATGGAGCAGAGGACCGCAAGGGGGGGCTCTTACTGACTTCCCGTCGCGAGGCACTCTTGCCGACGGACTCCGGGGAACCGGCCCTTGTTCCGGGTGATCCAGACGGCAGCGAGTTGCTACATCGGGTCGAGTCCAATGACGAACTGGATCGAATGCCGCCTTCGGGGGATCGCCTGACACCAACCCAGATCGAAGCGATTCGAGCCTGGATTGCTCAGGGAGCCGACTGGCCCGGGGCCGACGAGACCGAGACAACCCACTGGGCCTACGTTCCCCCGGTTCGCCCATCCTTGCCCGAGGTGGGCGATGAACGCTGGAGCGGGAATCCGATCGATCGGTTCATTCGAGCCCGGCTCGATGATCAAGGGCTCGAACCGTCTCCCGAGGCCGATCGGGCGACCTTGATCCGCCGGCTCTCGCTCGATCTGATCGGTCTGCCGCCGACTCCTGAGGAGGTGGACGCCTTCCTCGGCGACGATCGGCCCGACGCCTACAATCGACTCGTTGATCGGTTGATTGCGTCCCCTCGATACGGTGAGCGGTGGGCGACTCCCTGGCTCGATCTGGCCCGCTTCGCCGACTCGAACGGCTTCCAGCGCGACGGGTTCCGGGATGTTTGGCCGTATCGCGACTGGGTCGTCCGTGCCTTGAATGCCGACATGCCGTTCGATCAGTTCACGATCGAACAGATTGCCGGAGATCTGCTCCCCGACGCTTCGATTGACCAGCACATCGCCACCGGCTTCAACCGGGGGAATCCGGTCAACGTCGAGGCGGGGGTTGATCAGGAAGCGAACCGAGTAAACGGCGTGGTCGATCGGGTCAACGCGGTCTCAACAGTCTGGCTTGGCTCAACCATCGCATGCGCTCAATGTCACAATCATAAATATGATCCGATTACCCAGCGCGAATACTATCAACTCTTTGCGTATTTCAACAATACGCCGATCGAGACAATCTTTCGAACTGAGGGCAATACGTCGGAACTCGATTTTACGGGTCCGTCGATGGAGATTCCGTCACCTCCCGAAATGATTGTCCGACGCAAGGAACTGACCGATCTTCGGGATGGCCTGACCGAACGCATCGACACCCTCTCCAATCGCGTGTGGGAGGATCGACTCGAATGGGAGGAGCAACTGCGAAACGATCCAGATCATCGTTCGGAGCTCCCGAAGGCCGTCGAGGAGGTGCTGAGGATCGCTGACGAAGATCGGACCAAAGCGCAGCATCAGACGATCAAGGATCACCTCCTCGCCGATCATCCCGAGGTTGCGTCGGCCCGCCTGCAAATGGCCGAGCTGGACGAACAGATCGAAGCCCTCGCGCCGGCCCGGTCGCTGGTCATGATTGAGCTGGATGAGCCCCGACCGACGTTTGTAATGAAGCGGGGGAACTTTCTTGATCCCGGTGCTCAGGTTCAGCCGGGCGTGCCCGAGGTGTTTCATCCTCTGCCCCCGGATGCGCCGAAGAATCGACTTGGGCTCGCTCAGTGGCTCGTGGATCCGAATAATCCGCTGATCAGCCGAGTTGCGGTCAACCGGGCCTGGCTCGCCTTTTTCGGCCGAGCCCTGGTTTCGACTCCTGAAGACTTCGGGACGCAGGGGGCCAGGCCCTCGCACCCGGAGTTGCTCGACTGGCTGGCGGTTGAGTTCGTGGAATCAGGCTGGTCGACCAAGCATTTGCATCGCCTGATTGTAACGTCACGTACGTATCAGCAATCGTCGGCAATCTCAGCCGAATTGCTCGAACTCGACCCGGAAAACGCGTTGTATGCTCGAGGATCGCGATTCCGACTCGATGCGGAAATGATCCGAGACAATGCCCTGCATGCTGCCGGATTACTCACCGAATCGATGGGAGGTCCGCCGGTCTTCCCCCCTCAGCCGGAAAACATCTGGCGCGTGACTGGACTGGTCGATAACACCTATCGAACCAGTGAAGGACCCGATCGCCATCGTCGGGGGCTCTACACCATTTTGAGACGAAGCGCTCCGTATCCAAGCTTTGTCGCGTTCGATTCTTCTGATCGTTCCCAATGTCTCGTCCAACGATCACGGACGAATACACCGCTTCAGGCGTTGACCTTACTGAATGATCCAGCTTACGTCGAGATCGCCCAAGCCCTGGCCCGACGCGTCATGACAGAGTATCCCGAGGACGGTTTCGACGACCGCCTGACCCGTGCCTTTCGGCTCTGCCTGGCCCGCAAGCCGACCTCCTCGGAGCTCGAATCCCTCGCCAACGTTTGGCACGGCTTGCACGATCGCTACGCCGACGACCCGCGGGCAACTTCGGCCCTGCTGGGGAACGACGCTGATCCAACGATCGATCCGGTGGATTGGGCCGCCTGGCTCGGCGTGGCGAATGTCTTGCTGAATCTCGACGAGACGATCACGAGAGAATGACCATTTCCGAGCGTGCCGGTCGATCCTCTTTGCACCTGGAACCGTTTCGATGAACCCGATCGATCATCTCCGCATTGGAGTGACCCGTCGCGAACTCTTTCGAAGATCGGGGATGGGTCTGGGAACGATCGCGCTGATGTCGTTGCTCGATCGAGAGCGTGACGCGACGGCTGCCGATGGGCGAGCCCCCCGGCCGACACACCACGCCCCTCGGGCCCGAAACGTCATCTTCCTGCACATGGTCGGTGCCCCCTCGCATCTGGATTTGTTCGAATATAAGCCTGAACTGGTCGCTCACGACGGTCAACTCTGTCCGGAATCTTTGCTCGAAGGCCAACGTTTTGCATTTCTCCGGGGGCATCCCAAGCTCCTGGGAACGCGGTTCCGGTTCGCGCGGCACGGTGAGTCGGGCCTGGAACTGTCCGAATTGTTGCCTCACCTTGCGGGAATGGCCGATGATCTGGCCGTGATCAAGACCCTCAAGACTGAGGAGTTCAATCACGGCCCCGCGCAATTGTTCTTGCAAACCGGATTTGGTCAGCTAGGCCGCCCCAGCCTTGGCTCTTGGGTCAGCTATGGCCTGGGGAGCGAGGCCGACGACCTCCCCAGTTTCGTCGTCATGCTAACCGGCAAGCTGGCCGGCGGAGGGAGTAACCTCTGGGGCAGCGGTTTCTTGCCGACGGTGCATCAAGGGGTCGAGTTCCGCGATGGCGGCGATCCAGTCCTGTTCCTTTCGAACCCTCCTGGAATGGAGGCGACCGCTCGTCGGACAATCCTCGACGGCATCCGTACACTGAACACGGAACGGCTTCTCACGGTTGGCGACCCTGAGATCTCGACGCGGATCGCCCAGTACGAGATGGCGTTCCGGATGCAATCGTCGGTGCCAGAACTCGTCGATCTGGCCTCCGAGCCTCCTCATATCCATCGGCTATACGGAACGAAGCCGGGGCAAGCAAGCTTTGCAAACCACTGCTTGCTCGCCCGACGGCTCGTCGAACGAGGGGTTCGGTTTGTGCAACTGTTCAACGCCGACTGGGATCATCACGGGAACATCTTCAACGGCTTGCCCCGGAAGGCAAGAGAAATTGACCAACCCTGCGCAGCCTTGATTCAGGACCTCAAGCAACGCGGCCTGCTCGATGACACCCTCGTCATTTTCACGGGCGAATTTGGCCGTACTCCCATGCTCCAGGGGGACCGCGGAACCGCTGGCCGCGATCATCATAAGGAGGCGTTTTGCGCCTGGATGGCCGGCGGAGGGGTGCGGGGAGGCACCACCTATGGCCGGACCGACGATCTCGGTTATCATGCCGTCGAAGACCCGATGCATGTCAACGACTTCCACGCCACGATCCTCCACCTGCTTGGCCTCGACCATACCCGAGTCACCTACACCTCGCAGGGACGCAACTTCCGCCTGACCGATGTGGGGGGGACCGTGGCCACCAAACTTCTCGTCTGACCCGCACTCCTGAATTGAAGATGGAACACAACGTGCAACAGTTGATCGTCACGCTCCGAATATCAATCGTTTTTGGTCTTTTGATCGCACTGGCGAGCCCGATCGAGGCGAGCGAAGGAATTGTACCGGCTCGGATCAATCCCGATGGCATAGCCGGTGCTCTGGTGATCGTCGGAGGTGGTCGCATTCCTCAGGACGTGACGGACACCTTTCGATCCCTTGCCGGAGCTGATGCCCGGCTTGTGGTCATTCCGACAGCCAGCGCCTCGGCCGACGAGGAACCCGACGACGAGTGGATCGACCTCTGGAGGCAGCGCGGATTCGACTACGTCACCGTCCTTCACACCCGAGACCGGGACCGGGCGAATGATCCCGAATTCGTCGCACCGATCAAGGAGGCCACGGCGGTCTGGTTTGGAGGTGGCGATCAGTCTCGCATCGCGAGCGCTTATCTCGGCACCGCTGTCGAGGAGGAGGTCTTCGGCGTCCTGGAACGCGGGGGCGTCGTCGGAGGAACCTCGGCTGGAGCGGCGATCATGACTCAAGTGATGATTACCGGAGGCAATCCGAACGCGACGGTCGGCGAAGGGTTCAACCTGCTTCCCGATGCGGTTGTCGATCAACATTTTCTCGCTCGGAATCGCAAGCCTCGACTGCAAGGGGTTCTTAACGAACATCCAGAGACGTTCGGCGTTGGCATCGACGAGAGCACCGCCCTGGTTGTGGTTGGACGCCGGTTGGAGGTCGTCGGTCAATCGAGCGTGACCATTCTGGTGCCCGCCTCGAATGCTCGTCACGAGCGCGAAATCACCTTGAAATCCGGCGACGTTGCCGACCTGACCGCCTTGCGACGTTCTGTCCGGGATCGGGCCAATGGTGACTTTCCGCCGGAGGTCATGAATCCGCCCAAGATCGACGCAGGGGCTCTCGTGATCGTCGGAGGCGGAGGCTTACCGGGGGAAGTCCTGGATCGGTTCGTCAGCCTGGCGGGGGGGCCTGAGGCTCGCATTGTGGTGGTTCCGACCGCTTCTGAAGGCCGAATTTCTCCGATTCCTCACTTTGTGTCTGGTGTGAAGATGTTCGAGGAACGGGGCGTGCGATCGGTCGGAGTGCTTTATGGCCGTCATCCCGAGGAAATCGAAACCCCCGAACAACTCGCCATGCTTCGCGAGGCCACGGGGATCTGGTTCGGGGGAGGGCGGCAATGGCGTTTCGTTGACTGCTACGAAGGTACCTCCATTGTCCCCTTGTTCCACGATGTATTGCGCCGGGGCGGGGTTATCGGCGGTAGCTCAGCCGGGGCGACCATCCAGGGAGATTACCTTGTCCGCGGGAATCCGCTCGGGAACTGGGACATGATGGCCGAGGGCTACGAGCGTGGATTTGCCTTTCTCCCCGGGGTGGCGATTGACCAGCACTATTCCCAGCGAAACCGGTTTGACGATCTCGCGGCAGTCGTGAATCGGTTTCCCCAGGTTCTCGGACTTGGGATTGACGAAGGTACGGCACTGATCGTCGAGGGGAGTACCGGGGAGGTCCTCGGTCGAGGGGCAGTCCATGTCCTTTCTCAGAATCATTCAGGAAACGAGAGTCCTCCCATCACCGAAACCCTCGAAGCCGGGAGCCGGTTCAATCTGGTCGATCGCATTCGAGTCGAGCCAGCCATCGCAGCCGAAGGACAATGACGCCCGCCAGAAGAAGGGCCGATCCCGAGTCCGACCTCCTCAGCCGAGTCATCCGCAATCGGCCCGAGACCCTCGCTCGGAGCGCGCTGACCTCCTGGGCGATCACGGGTGTTCTGGTCGCAGAGTACGCCAGGACCGGTTCCTGGGGACGATTCTGGCCGCTCATGATCCTTCCGATCGGGCTCACGATGATCGCCTCGATCGCACTCCTTCATCGCGATCCGGAACGGGCAGGCATGGATGCCTTCCGATCGGGAGTCGTGGCGATGATTCCTTCTGCCCTGGTGGTTGGCTGGATGGCAGTCCGACGGTTCGAGAACCCCATGGCCGGCCACATCGCGACGGCGTCCATGGCCGGAGCATCGGTTGGCTCTGTGGTTGGAGCGCTTTGCGGGCCGGTCGCGGGATGGGCCGTCAGGGCGATGACCTGCACCGTTCGGGAATGGATTCGCCGTAGCCCGTAACCATCACGGTTGTCACCTCACAACTGAGCATTAGATCTTCTTGCGCCTGGGGTTGATGCAATCTGCTGGACCTTGGTCGTGAGGTGCTTCCTGGCCGATTGATCGTGTCTTCGCACACCCTGGCCAGAGTGCGCTGAAACCGATATGATTCGGACTGGCCGAGAATCGGCCGACGCGTGATCGAAATCGCGGTCGAGGTCCGGTTCCCATCGATGTTTGTGCACACGATCAGGAGGCGACGATGACGACCCGACTTGGGCCAGTGGCGTACTCCTTGGTGATCCTTTGGACCCTCGCAACGCAGGGAGTGGCCCAGGAGGTCAGCGCTGCGCTCCGCGATCGGGTCGCGCAGCTCGTCGAGCGGTTGGGAGAGGAGGGGACCGAGACGCGCGACTCTGCCGAAGAGGCGTTGACGAAGCTCGGCGATCGAATTTTACCCTTGTTGCCCGATCCCGCCGAGGTTGAGGATGTGGACCTTCGGGATCGCATCACGCGCATTCGTTCGGCCCTTGAGGAGTCGAGTACCGAGAATGTCTCTGAGGCCACCCGGATCACGATCCAGGGAGAGGGGATTCGTCTGTCCGAGGCACTTCGGGAGTTGCAGCGTCAGTCAGGAAACCGCATCTCTGACCTCAGGGAACTGTATGGTCAGGATGCCACGAACCCTGCGCTCGACCTTCAGATCGAGGATCTTCCGTTCCTGGAAGCCTTCGATCGAATTGCAGAGAAAGCCGGGCTTGACCCGATTTTCTACACCGGAGACGGAACGATCGGCCTGCTCACGCGAGGAGCGATGGAGTATGGGCCGGGAGAGGCAACAGGATCGGCCCCGACCATTTACACTGGGCCGTTTCGGGTCTCGTTGAATCAAGTCGCCGCTCAGCACGATCTGACGACGGGAACCCGATCCACCAATGCCCAGGTGATGGTGGTGTGGGAGCCTCGATTGCGGCCCATGCTGATGAATCTTGATGTGTCGAATGTTGAGATCGTGGATGATCGCGGTCAGGTCGTTCAGCCAAGTGTTTCTGAGGAAGCCGGGACGGTGGTTCTCCGCCCCGAGAATCCCACGGCGGAATTGAACCTGAACATGACCTCGCCCGATCGCCAAGCTCAGCAACTTGATCGCCTGAAGGTCCGCGCCACCTTAACCGTTCCTTCGGGGAACGAGGTCTTTCGGCTCGACCTGGGAGCCCCGAACGCTTCTCAGGAGCAAGGAGAAGTCACCGTGTCCGTCGGGCGGGTTGAGGTCGACGGATTTGTCTGGAAGGTCGATGTTCGCGTGAATTACGAGGGGCAATCCGAGGCCTTCGAGACCTATCAACAGGGGCTCTTCAATAATCGGATCTGGCTTCAGCGGCCGGATGGTTCCCGATTCGACCAGAACGGCGGGTTCAATCAGATTGGCGCATCAAACAATTCAATGGCGTTTCAGTACCTCTTTGTGGATGCTCCGGGCGAACCTTCGAATTACCAACTCGTTTATGAGACCCCGGGGGCGGTGACGGAAATTCCCTTGGAATTCGAGTTCACCGACATTCCACTACCCTGAGCTGTCACGTTGGGAAGGAGCGATCCTCGATCCATGCTGCGAATGGCGTTAGTCATCGAGGATCGCCGCCGACGATCCTTCCTTGAACTGCGTCCGGTCGAGTCCGTACTTGGCGAGCTTCTGGGTCACGCAACGCCGGGAAAGCCCGCTGTGGCGGGCACACCGAGCGACGTTTCCCTTGTACAGGGACAGCAGTTCGGCAAAGTAATCGCGCTCGACGCGAGAGATGATCGTCTCTGTCAATTCGGGCAAAGGGCGGTCGAGATCGAGGAGCGTCTCGGCCGACTGCCGCAGGGTCGAGGACTGCCGCTCGGCTCGGGGGACGATGGACGGCGCAAGATTTGAACGATGGATCAGAGTCCCGTCTGCCAGGGCCACGGCCGCCCTGATCGCGTTTTCCAGCTCTCGGATATTACCGGGCCAGTCGTAGCTGTATAGCGCGTGCATCGCTTCGGGGTCGATCTCGGTGACTGGAGGAGTACTCCGCGCGGCCAGCTTGTTCAGGAAGTGCATCGCCAGCAGCGGGATATCCTCTCGCCGATCGCGGAGCGGCGGAAGGTCGATCGGGACGACCCGGAGTCGGTAGTAGAGATCGGAGCGAAACACCCCTTGACGGACCAGTTCGTCAAGCCGTTTGTTGCTCGCGGCGACGATTCGGACATCGACCTTCAATGTCTCGGTTCCACCCACACGTTCGAAGTTGCCGGTTTGGAGCACTCGAAGCAGTTTGGCTTGCATGGCGGGGCTGACGTCCCCGATCTCGTCGAGGAAAAGCGTGCCACCGTCCGCGGCTTCAAAGCGTCCGATCCGCCGCCGATCGGCGCCGGTGAAGGCACCTCGCTCGTGTCCAAAAAGCTCGCTTTCAAGGAGTGAATCGCTCAAGGCCGCACAGTTGACGGGAACCCATCGCTGATTCCTCCGACCACTGGCGGCGTGAATGGCCTGGGCGACAAGCTCCTTGCCCGTGCCGGTTTCGCCGTGGATTAAGACCGTCGATCCAAGGGGGCCGACCTGCTCAATCAGGTCGAACACCTGGCGCATCCGGTCATTCTTTGAAACCATGTTCAGGAAGCTGTAATCTTCGCGCATCTGCTGACGGAGATGTTCCAGCTCGTCCCGGAGTTGTCGGCGTTCCAGGGTCCGGTTGACCAGGAGACGGAGCCGATCGGGTTCGAAGGGCTTGGTCACGAAGTCATCAGCGCCAGCCTTCATGGCTGTCAGGGCGACCTGAGGGTCGCCGTAGGCGGTGACCACGATCACCCCGAACGGCAATCGCTCGGAGCGGACGCGAGACAGAAGGTCCATCCCTCCGGTCTCGGGCATGTAGAGGTCGGTAATCAACAGGTGGATCGGACGCGATCGGGCGATCTCGAGCGCCTCCGCAGCTCCCGGAACGGCCTCAACCTCGTGGCCGTCCATCGTCAGCAAGAGACTGAGATACTCTCGTGTGGATTCCTCGTCATCAACGACCAGGATACGGCTTTTCATGCGGGGCACTCCTTGCCGGGTGGACCAAGAGGAATTCAGCCATTCCCGAGTCCGAAGGGCTGGATGAGCAGCGAGCAGAGCGAGTCGTCCGCGACAGGGCTAGCTTTGTCTTGCCAGGGAACTCAGGAAGCCTTCGAGGCTCGAAGGTCAAACAGAGGACACGCCAACAACTCCTGGCGCAAGAGGGCTGAGCAGTCATCTCCCTCCTTTGATCAATCATTGAGGCAAGGGAAACGGTGATCCTGGTCCTCAGCTTGGCGGAGATCGCGAAGCAAGACCCGGAACTCCGATCGACCGCGATGCCGAACACGGAGAATCAGATCACGATCGGTCGGGGCAATGGCGACCGATTCTCGGAATTCGGCCAGCGATCGGACCCGGCGGTCCAGCACGTCCGTCACGACCATTCCCGGCTCTAAACCTCCCAGATCCGCTGGGCCCCCGGGAGTAATTCCCACAATGATCACTCCTGAGACATCCTCATCCAGTCCGAACCGCTGGGTCAACGCTGGCGAAGTCTCTCCCAGACGAAGGCCAAGGCTGGGAAACCGGGTCGGATCACGAGCGGTGGCCGGTTCTGGGAGTCGAATGCTTGGTGTCGGATCGTCAGAGATGGCCGGCTCTGAGTCGGCTGGTCGAGGGGTCACAACCATCGGACCAGCGCCCAGATTAAGGGAATCTCGAATCGGTTTCGGCTGAATGTTCAGGGACTCTCGTCTTCCGTCGCGGACGATTTCAAGAGTCATGGGATGATCGTCTGAGGCGAACTCGACCCTCGAGATGAGGTCCGAAAGGGTCGTGATGGGACGTCCATCAACCAGGACGATCTGGTCTCCAGGGACCAAGCCCGCCTGGCTCGCGGGTCCGTCAACAACCACGGAATCGACCCGGACCGCGCCCTGGAATCCGAGCAGCGCGGCCTCTTCAGGATCGACTCTGGAGACTTGCACTCCAATCATCATGCGATGAACCTGGCCCCGATCGTTCAAGTCCCGAGCGATTCGCTTGGCCCGATGGCTTGGAACCGCAAATCCGATTCGATGATGCCGATCTGACACTTCGGGAACGAACAGGGTGATCCCCACCAGACGACCATTGCGATCGACGAGAGCCCCGCCTGCGCTTCCGGGAGCGATGAGCGCATCGGTCTGAATCAAGTCACGGTAGGCGGTCGATGCGAAGGATCGTTGGAGGCCGCTGACAATCCCGAGACTGACTGTGCCCGAGAGTCCCCAGGGGTTACCGATGCTCATGACCAGGTCCCCAGGTTCCAGGCTCTCCGAGCTTCCCCAATCGAGGGGAAGGAGATCGAGACCCTCGGGATCAATCACCAGCAACGCGAGGTCGCTGGCCGGGTCTTGCCTCAGGTCGAGGACCGGACGTGAGCGTCCATCAGGCAAGGTGATTTGAAGGTTCTGACCGAGCCGATTCCTCACGTCGTCCACGACCGAATTGGCCGTCAGGATCAGACCACGATCCGCGTCGATCACCACTCCGGAACCACCAGAAACGGTGGGAAAGGAGCCTTCCGAAGCGATTGGGCTTACGGGATCGGATCCTCCGACGGTCACAACGGCTTGCAAGGCCCGCCGGGCCGAGGTTTGAACCTCGGACGCCAGGGAGGTCAGGTCCGAAACCTCCTGTCCCGCAACCATGGGAGGCAAGAGCAGAACGGCCAGACCGACGATGACAGCATGGGCGGCCACTGGGCCGCCCCTCCGGTCGCGTCGGGCGTCGTCGGCTCGTCGCATCGGTGGGAATCCTTCCGACTCAGGGTCGATCATCCTGGTCGATAGCGACAAGGCCCGGGCCTCGGGCAATGTCGAGACAGCTCAAGATGAGAACCGGCAGAGGCTTCTCCTCCTGGTTGAAGCTCTCACTATAGCGGAGCCTCCTTGCTGATCCAAGACTTTGCCTGAACGATCGGAGGGACCGTGTCGGAGGAACCGTCTCCAGCGACGTCACCGTTCAGATATGAAGTCTCAGCGAGGCTCTGTGGGGCCCGGGGCAGGGGATTCGGGAGGAACGCCCGAGGTCAGCGGCTCTTCAGGGTCTTCGATGACCATGACCTTGGGCACCACGTAAGGCAAAACCTCCGTGCGCCGTCCGCCTTCGAGCGTCACCTCGACGGGCATTGGGTTCCTCGGGTCAATGGCAAAGGTCTGGACTTGCTCCTCGGCCCCACCTTCGTGCGTGATGATTTCCAGGGTGGCCGCAGTGATGGGCTCATCGGGGTCGCTGACGATTTCCACGACCTGGAAACGGTAGGGGCCGTCAAATCCTCGGGGACAGACATAGATTTCCTCGGCGTCTGAACCTCGACCGTTCTTGATCAAGGCGCCGCCGAAGACCGTTCGAGGGGTCGAGAGACGCGCCGTGGCCCCCAGGGGTTCATCGACGACCAGATCAAGATCACCAAAACCGTCCCAGGTAAGCCGGGCGTA
Organism: Tautonia rosea; assembly: GCF_012958305.1. Taxonomy (NCBI): domain Bacteria; kingdom Pseudomonadati; phylum Planctomycetota; class Planctomycetia; order Isosphaerales; family Isosphaeraceae; genus Tautonia; species Tautonia rosea. The sequence continues at coordinate 551,134 of NZ_JABBYO010000003.1, forward strand.
GAGGTCGCGTGGTTCAGCGGCTTCAAGCCGGTCGATGAGTGTTTCGGCCTCAGAAGAGCGGCCTGCCTCACGAAGCCGCTTGGCCAGGGCAAGGGTCCGCAATCGGCATTCGTTGCGCCAGGCCTCATCAACCCCAGGCCAGCCCAGTTCCATCAGGCCCTCGACCGCCCAGGCCATCCGATCGGAGTCGAGTTGACGCTCAGCCAGGTCGAGCGACTTGATCATCGGCTCGGCGCGACCGGGCAACCGTTCGGCAGCGTGATCAAGCAAGTCTGCGACCCGAATCGTCCGGCTGCGACCTTCACCGAGCGGCACCTCGATCTCGAACACGTCTCGGGCGGCCATCAGGTCAACAATCGTCAGCAAACTGTCCGGGGTTCCCTCCTCTCCGGGTCGATCCGCCACCATCGCGGCATAGCCTAGCGCCTGCTGCACGAAGGCTGCATCGGCCTGGTTGTAATCGAAGATGACCGCGAGCATCTGATACATCCAGGCTTCCTTGGGCACATCAGGACGATCGAGATATCCCCGCAAGGCGGCTTCGACCTCCGCCATCTGCCCTTTGCCCTTCAGACGGACGACCGTCTCCAGCAGATCTCTTGCCGAGGTTTCCCGGTTCTTGAAGTGGGCCGACCAGGTCGCAAGTTCCTGGTCTGTTGGTCTTCGACGGATCAGCGGGGCCTCATTTTCGGCCGCCTTTTCCGACCGCGACGAGACTTTCGGACCCTCGGCACCCGATCGTCGTCCCGGAGAAGTCGTTTCCTGGACCATCGAAATACGACGAACAAGGCCGAGTCCGCCCCGGTCGTGATGACCCGGGGCGGCTCGGCCAAGTTGCTCATCCTGAAGATGGGCAGTCTGGAACGGGTCAGAGAACTCCGTCCCAGACTCCAATGGGATCAATTGCTTTTTTTTTCCTGGGGAGCGACAGCGTCATCGGCCGGCTCGGGAGCGACAGGGATGGACATCATTCCACCACCCATCATGCCGCCCATACCGCCACCCATGCCGCCCATGCCCATACCACCCATGCCGCCCATACCCATGCCGCCCATGCCGCCACCCATGCCCATACCACCCATGCCGCCCATACCCATGCCCATGCCACCACCGCCACCACCCATCATCAGGGAGAGGGGGATGATCGCCAGGTCGGCCACCGGGTAAACGCGGATGAGGGTACCACGACGCTCGGAGCCCTTGGCGGTAATCTCCAGAAGGTCGTCATAGACGGTGTAGGAGAGGTCAAGCTGATCCAGCATCAACCGCAGGGTCGTCTTGAGCGGAATGCCGTCCAGGTTGATCTTGATCGGGGACTGGAGGCTTTGCTCAGCTTCCTGAAGCCCGATCTCGTCAACGTAAATCGGGATACCGTTGATGAGCTTCTCGTCGGCAGTGGCCTGGCGGATGTACTCCAGAGCGTCAGCCAACGGGGTGTCGGTGTCGAACGGCATCGAGATCGGTTGTTCGAGGCGGCGCTGAATTTCCAGGGTGAGTTCCGACCGCTCGGCCAGGTCAGCCACCTCGTACCGAGCGATCCGCTTTTCCGAGATCTCTCGGAAAACGTCGGCCGGGGGGTACTCGATGGTGATCAGGTCGGGGAAAGGGACCGAGGCCCGGTCGACGTCGAGCATGGTCGCCATGTAGCGGAATTCCTTCAATTCCTCGTACGCACGGGTCTGTGAAAGGAATCCGAGCGAGGTCGAAACGAACATGCCCGCCCTTGGTGCCGTTTCTCGGGGCAAGAGAGCGTTCGCTGACTGGGCCAGCAGACGGGCGTCGAAGAACGGTTGTGAGTTCTCGACGATATTTCCGGTTCCCCGATTGTCAAGGACGGCGAAGACGCCCTCGTTCATCAAGGTATTAAACTGGATCATCAGTTCCCGGACGGTCGCCTGAGTGCGCAGCAGGGCAGAGACGGCATCGAGTTCGCGCTGAGCGGCCGATTCGAGGCGGATCAGTTCCGCTTGCCGTTGAGCGAGTTCTTCAGAACGTCGGATCGTCTGAAGAAGCTCGATCCGAAGCTCACGCTGCAACTGGTCGATGACCGAATCAGGAACCTGATCGGCCGTTTCCAGAGCGGTCAGGGCCAGACGGAGCGTGGTTTCCGCGGCATCCGGCTGATTCTGGCGGAGCAGGGCTCGGGCTCGGTTGATCCGACCTCGAATGTCGGCATTAAGCTGATCGACGAGAACTTGCTGAAGTTCCCGGGCTCGTTCAATACTCGCCTGGGATTCTGGTGCGGCGAGCGAAGCGTCTTCGTCCTGGAGGCGAAGCGCAACGAGCCGGACACCTTCGTTCGCCTGGGTATTGGACGGATCCAATTCCAGGGCCTTACGGAAGAAGCGGTCGGCCTGGTCGAGCTGACCCTGGGCTTCGGCCTGGTGACCCAGATCGATCAGTTGACGGGAGAGGCCCTCGGGCGAGGTTCCACCCAGAGCCATTGAACCAGTCAGCAGGCAGCCGAGCAGGGTCGCGGGCCCGGCCCCTTTCCACGATCGCGCGGTTCGGGACATGAGTCTTAAATTCTCCGGTGCTTGAGATGCCGGTATGTTCGGGACCGGTTGAGGCGCGATGGGAACATCCTAAGAGTTCGGGATCACCGAGAATCGAATCGGCGCCGGGATCTCAGACCCCGGGTGGCCGTCTCGGCAGAATCGAGCGAAAAGGGACGACCCCGGCCCGACTCGCACCGCCGTCGCGCCACGCTCCGTCGGGGGTCGCCGCTCGTCTGTTGACCATTATGCCACACGGCTCTGGACCTCGCGCGTTGCTTCAGCTCACCAATCCGGTTTCCGGGCCAATCGTGTCGGTTTGACAGGCGTACCCGATCGACCTAGACCTCTGTCAGAGGACAGAACACCAAGGAATCACCTCCGAAGTTGGACGATGCCAGCCGTCCGTGCGTTCGTCGAAAAAAATTCGCCTGATGCATCGTACGGTCTGACTTGATTCGGCGGTGTCCGTCCGAACGTAGGGGAGGCTCGCGGCCAATGGCCGACAATCGATCGACGCCGGGAGGAGGTTCCGAATTCGATTTCGAGAACTTTCCTCGGAATAGCTGTTTCCACGAACGTCGTGAGGTCCCGGAACAAGCTCGGCCCGCCCGAAAGGAGCGGAGGAGGAGAATTGATCCGACAACCTTCGAGAAACAGTATACTCCCGAAGAGTTGGAATTCATGAACGCCATGCAGCAGTTCAAGATGCGAAGCGGAAAAACCTTCCCCTCCTTCGGTGATGTCCTCAACGTGGCTCGGTCCCTTGGTTACGAGAAACTGGGAACCACTCCGGAGGAGTCTGGTCCCCTGGAGCCTCCGGAACGCTCCTAATCTTCAGCGCACGAGGAGGTTCATACTCGTCGTGTCACCTTCAATGATCCGTCAACCATGAGAAACGGCCCGAGCGACGAGAGGTCGCTCGGGCCGTTTCGTCAGTTTCGGGGTCATCCGATTCCGGCGTGCTCGACAGCGTGCCGGATCGGTCGCGATCGCGGATGGAGCCTCCGGTTCAGGAAGCCGGCACCGCCGCGGGACTGGCGGGTTGAATCAACGAGAACCAGGCCTGAAGGGCCTGACCCGTCAATTGAACCGCTTTGACCAATCGCGGCTCGCCGATCGGCTCGGAGACGATCGGTTCCAGCTGTTCAATCTCCCCAACGGCCGAAGCCGTCGAGATGATGAGGTCGGAACCGCCCTCCTCCTCGTCGATCGAAGACGCAAACGCCGAACCGGCCACACCGGAAATCGACGCGGTCAACAGATCATCCCCGAATTCCAAAGCGCTGCCACTCGCCTCAGCGACGAGTGTTGCCGGATCCTCCGGCTCGGACAGCCCGTCGGCCCAGCGGTTCAGGGCATCGGCAAACTCAGGCCCGTAGGCGGCATCGTCAACACCCGCGACGCGTTGCGACGACGTCTCCGGTACCCCCAACTCCTCCGATTGCCCGTCGGCCGCAAAGGACGCGACCACATCCTCGATCACCGTGGCGAAGGCCGCATCGAGTTCCGGGACAAGAGTTTCGGGCTCAACCTCAACGGACGGGCTGGTTGAGGACGAATCCTCAAGCCCGGCCAGCGTGATCCCGTGTCTTGCCTCGAACTCCGCGGCTCTCGCGTGCCACCAAGCTCGTCCCGACTGGGCCAAGGCGTCCACGTCGATGCCTTGCGGCAAATCGAACCCAAGAGCAGCCACAGCACCCACCAGGAGGAAGCGGAAGGCCATGCAGGAATCTCCCTGTCACGGTTTAGGCCGTCGATCGTGACGATACCCTCGATGGTGCCGATCCACCCGAAAGCGGACCGTCTCGGTATCGCATCGACTTTATCGGCTGAGAAGTTCTCGGGGCTTCAGCGAATCTTTGCCGGTTGGGTCGGAGTTTGGATTCGCGTTGGCCGATTGGGCGATCCGCCGTAGGATGAGAGCCCTGAAGGTCAATTCCGATTTCGAGTAACGCCTCCACGAGGATGCACTCTGGTTGGCTCGGGGCAGGGGAGTGCCTAGGGATGGGAAGGTCGGTCCTCGTCACCGGTGCCGGCGGGTTCATCGGCAGCCACCTGGTTGAACGGCTCGTCCGAGACGGTCACACCGTGCGGGCCTTCGTCCGCTACAATGGCCGGGACGATCGCGGGCATCTCGACGCATTGCCCGACGAGGTCAAGGCGTCCGTCGAGGTTCGCCGTGGCGACCTCAAAGATCCCGAGGCGCTCCGCCGCGCTGTCAAGGGGCAGTCCTGGGTCTTTCACCTGGGAGCCTCGATCGCCATCCCTTACTCGTACGAGAACCCGCTCGACGTGGTGCAAACCAACGTCGGGGGGACAGCTCATGTCCTCGATTCCTGCCGCGACAGCGATGCACTTGACCGCCTGGTTCTCACCTCGACCTCTGAAGTTTATGGTACCGCTCAACGGGTTCCGATCGACGAGTCGCATCCGTTGCAGCCGCAATCGCCATACGCGGCGAGCAAGGTTGGCTCGGATGCGCTGGGGCTCAGCTACCATCGATCATTCGAATTGCCGGTCGCGATTCTTCGACCCTTCAACACCTTCGGACCCCGGCAATCGGCCCGAGCGATCATCCCGACGATCATCAGTCAGGCGTTGACACGGCCGTCTATCCGGCTCGGCAGCCTGGAGCCGAGACGTGATCTGACGTATGTTAAGGATACCGCCGCCGGCTTCATCGCCATCGCTTCGTGCGACCAGGCGATCGGACAGGTCGTCAACATCGGTCGGGGAGACGATGTGTCGATCGGGGAGCTCGTGGATCGGATCGGCCAGCGGCTCGGGACGCCGCTCCAGGTCGAAACCGACCCACAGCGCGTCCGGCCTCCGGCGAGCGAGGTGCTCCGATTGCTCGCGGGCACCGACCTCGCAAAGGAGCTCTGGGGATGGCAGCCCCGGTATTCGCTCGACGAAGGGCTTGATGAGACGATTGCCTGGGTTCGAGACAACCTGCATCGGTTCCGGGTGAACGAATACACCACGTGACCGAGCCCGGCGATTCCAAGGTCGGGGCGGCCGTCATTGCGGGATCGGGCCGGGTCGTCATACAATGCCGATTTGACCGACGCCTGCCCCGGAGCATCGTGATGGAACTGGACTGGTCCCCCCTGGCGTCCCTCATTGACACCCACCATCGGTTCCTCCTCACGACTCACGTCCGTCCCGATGGCGATGCTCTCGGCTCCGAGGTGGGGCTGGCCGGTCTCCTGGAACAGCGAGGCAAGGATGTTCGGGTGGTCAACGCAAGCCCGCTGCCCCCTCGCTACGAATTTCTGGCCCCGCGTCCGAGGTTCTTCGAGCGATTTGCCGAACTTCGGCCGGAATCGCTCGCCGATCGCGAGGTGCTGATCATTCTCGACCTCTCCAGTTGGTCGCAGCTCGGGGAGATGGCTGAGTTCGTCCGCGGGTTCAAGGGAGCGAAGGTGGTGATCGACCATCACCTGAGCGAGGACGATCTCGGAGCCCTCGTCATGAAGGATGTCACCGCGGAATCGACCGGAACGCTTGTGCTCAGAATGATCCGGGCGCTTGGGGCCTCTCCTTCTCCGATCATGGCCAATGGATTGCTCACGGCGATCGCCATGGATACCGGATGGTTCCGCCACTCGAACGTCACCTCCGAAACCATGAGAGACGCTGCCGATCTGGCCGAGGCGGGTGCTCCGATCCACGAGCTTTACCGTTCCCTCTTCGAACGAAACACCGCGGCTCGGATGCGGTTAGTTGGCAGGGTCCTTTCGGGCCTGACCCTGGCCCTCGATGGTCGAGTCGCCCATGCAAGCGTCACCAAGGAGGACCTGGCCAAGACCGGAGCGATTCCTTCCGACACCGAGGACCTGATCGATCAACTCGCGGCCATTAACGGTGTCGAGGTGGCCATGCTCTTGATTGAACAGCTTCGGGGAGGAGTGAAGGTCAGCCTTCGATCGCGAAGTGACATCGACGTGGCCGAGCTTGCCGGTCGCTTCGGTGGTGGAGGACACCGCGCCGCCGCAGGGGTCCTGATGCCCGATCCCCTCTCCGACTCCCGCGAGCGGGTGCTTCGGGCCCTCCGGCCCATGCTGGGCCTTGAAGTCCGATCCTGAGCCTCCCAGGCTCCGGCTACGGAACCAATGGTTGAAGTAACCCCTGGCGGCGCCCCACAAGGCACCGTTACGATAAATGTGTTCGCGTGGGGAGGCGTAAGTGAACCCGCCGCGCCTCGAACCCCCCACCTGGCCGCGTCGCTTGACATAGACCGTGGCCACCCGCCCCGCTCCGGCGTCGACGCCGGCTCGACTGTCCGACCGCCCCATGCGATCCCCCCGCCTTTGTCCCTCCCCGCTCGACCGGAGAGACCGCGAACCGATGAATCGTCGTCAATGGTTCCAGTTTGGGGCCGCCGCGATCGGCGCCCTGATCGGCCTGGTCCTGGCCGTGCCGGGCGTGGCCTACTTGCTTTCGCCCCTCTTGAAACGCCGAACGGATGACTCCGACTTTCGCACTCTCACTCGACTGGGTGACCTGGTCGAAGGGCAGCCGCGATCGTTCTCGATCATCGAGGAGCAGCGCGACGCCTGGGTCAGCTATCCGGCCACTCCCGTCGGAACGGTCTGGCTGGTGCGGCAGCCCGAGGATGCTCCCGAGCCGGTCATCGCCCTGTCGGCCGAATGTCCCCACCTGGCCTGCAAGATCAAGGTTTCGGGCGATGGAAAGGGCTTCCTCTGCCCTTGTCACGCCAGCTTTTTCGAACTCGACGGTTCGAGGGTAAACCGGATCTCTCCACGAGGGATGGACACTCTGGAAGTTGAGCCGATCGACCCGAACGACCCCAACGCCGAGATCCGGGTCAAGTTCCACCGCTTCCGAACCGGGACCGAGGAGAAGATCCCCCTTGCGTAACCGAAGCCAGTTCTCAGAGTGGATCGACGCCCGGACCGGACTCGTCTCGCGCGTCTCCGGTCTTTCCGGGGAAACGGTCCAAGGCGGTGCCGGGCTGCGACACGTGTTCGGCTCGGCGCTGGCCGGAGCGTTCCTGATCCAGCTCATCACCGGTTTGTTGCTGATGACCTCGTATGTGCCGTCCTCCTCCCACGCCTGGGGGAGTGTCTGGTTCATCGAGCGCGAGATGATGTTGGGCTGGGTGATCCGGGGCCTGCACCACTTTGGCTCCTCGGCCGTGGTCATTTTGCTGGCCCTGCACCTAGTTCAAACGATCGTGATGGCCTCGTACCGGGCTCCCCGAGAGTTCAACTGGTGGCTTGGCCTGATCATGATGTTTGCCGTCCTCGGCCTGGCCCTGACCGGCTACCTGCTTCCGTGGGACCAGAAAGGTTACTGGGCGACCCGGGTTGCCACCAACATCGCCGGCACGACTCCTGTGATCGGTCCGCTCGCGCAGCAAGTGCTCGTCGGCGGGATCGAATACGGCAATCAGACGCTCACCCGACTTTATGGACTGCACGTTGGTCTATTACCGCTGGTCATCATTCTTTGCCTCCTCGGACACTGGGCCCTGGCCCGTCGTCATGGCCTGAATGGCAAGGAACGGCCCCAACGAACCGACTCCTACTGGCCCGCTCAGGCGTTTTACAATCTGGCGGCAATTGGCCTCGTGCTCGCAATCTTGCTCGGTGTGGTCCTCTACGAAGGCGGTGCCGGCCTTGAAGCCCCGGCCGATCCGACTGGGACTGATTATCCCGCTCGTCCCGAGTGGTACTTTCTCGCACTCTATCAGCTGCTCAATGAGTTCGAGAGCGATACCGAGATTATCGGGACGATGGTCATTCCCGGCACGATTGTGACAATCCTGTTTTTTCTCCCGATCCTTGACCGCCTGTTTCCGAAGCGATTGGTCCACTTTGGGGCCTGCGCGCTGATCTTCGGCGTGCTTGGCGGCGCCGGATACTTGATGAGCAAGGCCCTGCTAGCCGACTGGAACGATGCGGCCTTTATCCTTGCTCGCCAGGAGGCCGACGAGCAACGTGATCGGGCCGACCAGCTCGCCGAGGCCAACGGCCTTCCACCTGACGGCGCAAGTTACCTGATGGCCCGCGATCCCCTGTCTCGGGGAATGGACCTACTCGAAGCGAACTGCCTGAGCTGTCATGCATACGGTGGCAAAGTTCGGGTCCAGCTTCAGGTGGCTCAGCCCACCGCCGAGCAACTGGCCTCTGCGGATCCGACGCGCTTCGCGGAACTCGGCCAATCGCTGTCCGATCCCGTTCTCCGGTCCCTTGCGTTCGCCTTGCCCGAGGATTTTATGGCCGAAGAGGTCAGAAGAGACGAGAACGACGTAACCCAGACTAAGGTGATCCTCAAGGGGAAAAATGCCGGAGGAGAGCGTGTCGAGGCCGAGCTGGTCGAGGGACGTTCCCATGTGATCGTTCAGACCGAGGCCGTTCAGTCCGCCTCCGACCTGGAAGCCTTTGGCACTCGCGACTGGATTCGAGGGCTCCTGGAAGACCCGACGTCGCCGAAGTACTTCGGCCTGGTCCCGCAATGCGGCGGTATGGCCGAGTGGAAGGCCGGTTCTCAACTCTCCTCGGAACAGCTCGACCAGGTGGCCGACTTTTTTGCCGAGTATGTCATTCCATACCGCGAAGGGGTTTCGGCAGCGAGCTGGGAACTTCAGTTCGAAGACCCCGAAAACCAGCACCCAGGCTACGAACACTTTCTCAATGAGTGCGCGAACTGCCACTTCTGGGGGCTCGGCGGTGCAGACGGTACCGGCGTCGATGCTCCGAATCTTTATGGCTGGGGGTCGCCGACCTGGACACGACGCATGATCGAAGAGCCGGGCGCCCGCGATCTCTACGGCTACCTGGCTGATCACGAGCAGATGCCCGGTTTCGCCGGTCAACTGACCCAGGAAGACCTCGACGTGCTCATTCGCTTGCTCAAGGGAGACTTTCTCCCCGTCCGAGATTCGGAGGACGGTTCCACGACCCAGCCTGCTGCCGCGGGAATTGTCGTCGACGCTCAGCAACAACCCGATTGATCGCACGATCACGCTGTGTTCTTCGCGTGGGGACGTATATGAGGACCCGGCCGCTCTCGGTCAACCAACCGAGGCCGCCGGGTCCTTCTCCTTTCGACCGGCGCAGCCTCGAATTGCTGGGAGAGCGTTCTCTCCGAATCCGCTCGGGGTGCCTTGTGAGGATCTTCCAGCGTGCGATTGGCAGCGAGACGCGACGTTGAGCGGGCCAGATCGCGCACCTTGCTTCCCGAATCCGGCTCAGGTGCGCAATCTTCCTCATCTGCAAGAAAAAGCGTTGGTATCACTCGGAACAGGGAGATAGACTCCCTCTCGCTCGATCGGGCCGGTCGAGACCGAAGGATCAGACCCGGACCGGCTCGAGTCCCCCGTTGCGGCTTCTCGCGTATCTTGAACGTCGGCACGGCTTGCCCGAGAACGTGCTCCCCAACCACGAAACCAGGTGCAGGTTCTTCTTGCAAGCCAGCCTGGACGATCTCATGGCCCTTGGCCGCTTGATCGTCCCGACCACCAGGGTGCCGGCAACATCACTCCGTCATCAAGGAAGGATGCCATGACGAAGGAGAAGGATCGGCCGCTGATTGGGATCAACATGGACCTTCGAGGCACTGGCCGAGGCCAGCTCCCGCATTCGATTGTCCAGACCGGCTATTACGACGCCATTCTGACCGCGGGTGGAATCCCGGTCTTGATTCCCCCACTATTCCGAGAGCCTGAGATCGCCCCAATCCTCGATCGGCTCGATGGTCTTGTCCTCACCGGTGGTGACGACATGGACCCCCGCAAGCAAAATGTGGCTCCTCACCAATCGGTCACGGTCATGTCCGAGCGCCGAGAAGCTGCCGACCGCCTGCTCTGCCGTCTTGCCGCCAAGCGACGCCTGCCGACCCTGGCCATCGGCCTCGGCATGCAGGAGATGAACGTCGAGCACGGCGGGGGCCTTTACGTTCACGTCCCCGAGGACCTGCCTCGCGCCATCCCGCACCGAGATCCGCACGGTGGCGCCCACCGGCACATCGTGGTCATGGAACCCGGCACCTTGCTTGAAGAAATCTACGGCGAGGGAGAAATCCGGGTCAACAGCTACCACCACCAGGGGATTCGCAAGCTCGCCTCCATGTTCCGGCCCGCAGCCCACGCTCCGGACGGATTGCTCGAAGCCTACGAGTATCACGACATGGACGAGTGGTGGTGCGTCGGCGTGCAGTGGCACCCCGAGAACGAAGGTCACATTTCGCTCGATACACAACTCCTCGAAGCCTTTATCCAGGCTTCCGACCGGGGCTTCCGCCGAGTCCTCCCGACCAAGGTCAAGGCCGCCTGATCTGGCTTGCCCTCAAGAACCATGCTTTGGCTGGCCCCTCGAAACGCTTCAGGGGCCGGCACGGCTCTCCGTACTAAAGGGTCCGGCTCGGGTCGAATGTGCAAGGATGCGCATTTCGACCCGAGGTCGGCCCGCCCTTTTTTCTCGCGCTCGTCGAGTCAATTGGGCGGTAGCCTGGGCACGTCTCGAATCCATTCGACCGGTTCGAATTACCCTCGATTGAGAATCAACAAGCCAAGCCCTGCGAGCACCAGGCCCGCACCGCCCGTCATCCCGTACGCGGGAATCGGCAGTTGGACGTTCATCCACGAACTCACCATCCCGAGACTGAACGCCACCAGGCCCAGCGCAAGAAACGCGAGGCCAGTCGCCGAGAGGACCTTGCGATGGTCCGACACAAGAAGACTCCGTCAGGAGGATTGGGGTAACTCGAATCGTTTCGCTCGATCGGGAGCGACGATTGAGCAATGACCGGGGTGATTTCGAACTCCCGTAAACGCTCGTTGTTCCCCAGTGATCCACTGGGGCGATGGCGTACCAACGCCTCGATACGTCGTCAGAGCAATCGTACGATAAGCCTCTCCCCCGGTATTCGGGGGAGAGATCTCAGAAACGATTGACAACTCGGCTCACGATGCGGCTACGACGGGTTCTGTCGTCAGTTCAATGAGACCGGCGGCCTGTTGAGCATGTCGGCGGATGTCTTCGCTGATCCGCATCGAGCAGAACTTCGGCCCGCACATTGAGCAGAAGGCAGCCGACTTGAACGCTTCTTGAGGAAGGGTTTCGTCGTGCATCCGGCGGGCGGTTTCGGGGTCGAGTGAGAGTTCGAACTGCCGGTTCCAGTCGAAGGAGTAGCGAGCGCGACTTAATGCGTCGTCCCGGTCGCGGGCTCCCTTGCGATGGCGAGCCACGTCAGCGGCATGGGCGGCGATCTTGTAAGCGATGACCCCCTGACGCACGTCCTCGACTTCGGGTAAGCCGAGGTGTTCCTTGGGCGTGACGTAGCAGAGCATGCTTGCCCCGTACCAGCCGGCCATGGCAGCGCCGATGGCCGAGGTAATGTGGTCGTATCCCGGCGCGATGTCGGTGACGAGCGGGCCGAGCACGTAGAACGGGGCCTCATCACACTCGAAGGCTTGTTTCTCCATGTTCATGGCGATCTGATCCATCGGCACGTGACCAGGGCCTTCCACCATGACCTGGCATCCGCGTTCCTTGGCCCTTCGGGTGAGTTCACCCAGGGTCTTCAGCTCGGCGAACTGGGCTGGGTCGCTGGCGTCGGCCAGACAGCCAGGGCGAAGGCTATCGCCGAGGCTCCAGGTGACGTCATATTCCCGCATGATGTCGCAAAGGTCGTCGAACCGGGAATAAAAGGGATTTTCCTTGTTGTGGGCCATCATCCACTGGGCCATTAACGAACCGCCCCGAGAAACGATTCCGGTGATGCGGTGGGCCGTCATCCCGACATAATCGCGAAGGATACCGGCGTGGATCGTCATGTAGTCCACGCCTTGCTTGGCCTGATGCTCGACCACGTCAAGCAAGCCCTGTTCGGTGATGTCCTCGGGCTTCTTGACCTGCTGGATTGCCTGATAGATCGGTACGGTTCCGATCGGCACGGGGCTGGCGGCAATGATCGCCCGACGGATCTCGTCGATCTTCCCGCCGGTTGAAAGGTCCATGACCGTGTCAGCACCGAGGGCGACCGAGGTTCGAAGCTTTTCCAACTCGTTCTCGACGTCGGAGGTCACGGCCGAGTTGCCGATGTTTGCATTGATCTTACACGCGGCCTTGATGCCGATGCCCATCGGCTGAAGACCGAGTTTCAGGTGCTCCCGGTTCGCCGGAATGACCATCCGGCCGCGAGCGACTTCCTCGCGAACAACCTCGGGTTCGAGCCCCTCTCGACGGGCAACGAACTCCATTTCAGGACTGATGATTCCTCGACGCGCCTGTTCGATCTGAGTCATGATGCAAACATCCGGCAGCGGAACGTATCTCGGTTCTGGAGACGGCCAGCAGGGGTAGAAGGCATGCCATCAGGTCTGACGACGATGGCAAGACTCATGGTAGCCGTCTCAGGGGATACCGGTCAATTCAGCCGATTGCAACCGATCACCTCGGCTCGCGCAACCCCGCGCAATCCCTTTAATCGAGAAAATTCTCCGCAATGGTCCCAAGACTTTCTGGTCGCCTTCACCGTATGATACTGCCAGTGACGACCAAGGAATGACCAGGACGTCACGGTCGCCCGGAACTGACCCCCCTCTCAGGATGCCGAGATCTCGGCACCGGCTTCGAGGAGCTTCGCATGGTCGCGAATCGTGCCTCCGCCTGTCTCCAAGCTCGCCGATGGTGGGTCGCGATTCCGAGTTTGATGGTCCCGATGGGCCTTGTGGCAGGATTTTGTTGGTGGCTGACGCCATCCCTTGAGTCGCTCAAATCGGATGTTGCCCAAGAGCATCGGGCCAGTCGTTCAAACGATCTCGTTCAGGTCGGCGTCGCGAACGCGGATGAGACGTCAGAACAGCTCGACCTCCTGCCCGATTGGCCCGAGCACCGGCTTGAAGGCCAGGAAGCCAAGCAGTATTTGCTCGACTTCATGGAATACGCTGTGCAAAAGCTGGATCAAGTGGACGGGTACTCGGCCAACCTCGTACGGCAGGAGCGGATTAAGGGAGAGCTTGGGCTCGAGCAGTCCCTCCAGATCAAGGTGCAGCACGAGCCGTTCGCCGTCTATCTTCGCTTTGAAGCACCCAGGCCAGGCAAGGAAGCGCTCTACCATTCAGGTCGGTTCGACGATCATTTGCTCGCCCACAACGGCGACTGGACCCGACGGCTCTTTCCTCGCTTGAAGGTGGACCCTCACGGTCCGATCGCCCTGGCGGAGAACCGTCACCCAATCACCGAGGCTGGTCTGGCTCACCTGGCTCGCAAACTCCTTCATTTCCGGAAACTCGATCTGGACGATCCAAGGGCCGAAACCATCCTCGATCGGGAAATCGACGAGAACGGCAAACTTTGGTATTGCTCAACACACTCTCACTCGTCGTTCACCGAGGATCGTCCATTTGCTTATGTCGAGATCCGCTACTGTCCCGAATTGTTGATCCCCCTCCACATCGTCAGCTACGACTGGCCGCAACCGGGATGTGACGACGGCGAACTCCAGCTCGCCGAACGCTATCATTACGAGAACGTGAATTTCGATATCACCTTCTCGGAACTCGACTTCGATCCGACCAATCCCGATTACGGCTTCCAGCGATATTGAGTTCCGATTCCAGGCAAGGCTGAGGCGCGGCCTCGTGCATTAAGGTCATGTATTGATCTTCACCCCATCCGCCAGCCGAGCTCGGCGGATCTGATCTTCGTTCTGAAGACCTCGGACCAGGGCTCGCAAGTTTCTGGCATTTTGCCCCAGGTCTCCCTTGCCAATCCGGGACTGGCTCCTGGCCATCAGGAGCGATCCTCGGGAATCAGGCTCGAAGATAATGTGGACATCATCCACGAAACGAAACACGCGAGTTGTATGCGTGGCGTGGATCATTGCTCGATCCTCGTAAACCGCTTCGATCTTCCAGCGCGGCCACCCGGCAATGATCCGCTGGGCCCAGGTCACTGCATGAACCGGCGCCAGAGACAGGGCGAGTGGTCTGAGATCATCGTCTGAGTCACCTGGCCGGAGTTCGGCCTGGTTCTTCGTTAAGCCATCAAGGAGGGCCATCGGTTTTCCTTCGTATTCTGGTGTCCAGGACAGCAATGAGCAAAGCAACGGAGCAAGGCTCTCCCACGGTTCGTTCCGTCATCGTATCCTCATCGAGAGCGGCCCGAACGGCAAGAAACCGAAGGGCCTTTGCTTCATCGGATCGACTGCGGCGACGGGGGAAGCCATGCAACAAGGCCAACGACTGCGATCGTGTTCTACCTGGCTCGTGACCGCTGCCCTGCTGGGCCTTGGTTCACTCAATGCGACCGGGGCAGAGTCACCCGAGCCAAGTCTCGAGCTGACCGTCGATGCCGGCCGGTTCGATCGCGGACAGACTCCAGTGCAAATTACGATCCCAACGAACGAGGCTGGCCAGGATTGGCCCGATTGGCTTGATCTGATTGCAGCACGGGGGGGCCGCGTCGGGCTTCGCGATCTCGATAATCCCGGCCAGATCGTTGTCGCCCAGGTCGATACGTCCAACGATCTCACTCGGATCCTCTGGATCCTCCCCGGCCACACACCGGCCGGCAGTCGTCGGACCTTCCGTCTCGAACCCCTGGAAACGCCGGTTGAGCCCGATCCCTGGGCCTTCCGGACGAGCCCGGAGGGACACCTGGAGCTATTCAGGGGCGACGACCCGGTCTTTCGATACAACACCACGCCGGTCACCCACCCCGATCATCCCAACCCGAACCAGCCGAGGGACGCCTACATCCATCCCGCCTTCGCCCCCTCCGGAGCAATGGTCACGGGAGATTACTCAGCCGAGTCACACCCGCATCATCGGGGTTTCTTTCTTGCCTACACGAAGACCTCGGTCGGTGATCTTCAACCAGATTTCTGGAACATCCAGAATGGCTCGGGCAAGATTCATTTCGATCGACTCGGATCGGTGACGACCGGGCCTGTTTCCGCCCGGTTCTCAACGTTTCATCGCTGGGAAGCCAACCGAACCGACGCTGACCCTATCGTTGTGCTCAGGGAACGTTGGGATGTCGAGGTCTTTGATCTTCCGGGCACTCCCTACCGCCTCTTCGACCTCACGAGCACTCAGCAGGCGACCGGGATACCCCTGGTCCTGCCACCTTACCGATACGGGGGAATGGCCTATCGCGGCCCTGACTCGTTTTTGCCCCAGGGGGCGCTCGACGTGCTCACCAGCGAGGGCTTCGATCGTGTCGAAGGTGATCAGAAGCCGGCCCGATGGGTGGACCTATCCGGCCCCATCACGGATGGGTCGGACCGTTACGCCGGAGCCGCCATGTTTGACCACCCGACCAATCTGCACCATCCGACCCCTGCCCGGATTCATCCAACCCGGCTCCCTTTCTTTTGCTTCGTCCCCAGCCACGATGAATTGGTGAGCATTGGACCGGAATCGCCCATCGTTTTCCGGTATCGCATCCTGATTCATGACGGGCATCCTGACGTCGAGCGCAATGAACGCGTCTGGCGCGATTTTGCCGAGCCCCCGACGGTCACCCACCTGATCCGATCGCCCTGATCATCTTGACCGGACGTGCGCTGGCACATGATCCAACGTGGGATCGCCCTACGACCTCGGAGGCTCAACCGACCGTTACGACCGGGTCGATCGTCGCGGCCTTCTCAGATGGTCGATGGCGGAGAAAAACCGCCGTGCGACGGTGGGCCGCTTGAGCCTTCAGGGTCGATAACACCCGCGGTCAGTCCCGTCATCCGACTTCGGCAGGAGCCGAGTGAGGTGCGGGCCCGTCTCCGCGGCAAGGCGTCGTGGCCGCCCGCGATGACCGACCGAACCGATCGCCCGGGTGGGTCGGATCTCGGATCGGATTGATCGGGGACGAGCCAGGATCGGACCGGTCCGGATTTCCGGACCTCCGACCAGGGAGGGAAACAGGAAGTGAACATCGTCACGACACGCTTCGGGCCGATCCAGGTTCGGGAATTGGACGTCGTCCAGATTCCCGAGGGACTGGTCGGCTTCCGAGGCACCACGCAGTTTGTGCTCTGGCCCGATTCGGAGGTGGATGGGCTGGTCTGGCTCCAGTCCACCGCCGACCCGGACCTGGCCTTTGCGATGGTGATGCCGCAGGTGGCCGTCGCGGATTACCGGGTCGAGCTTCGTCCCGGCGATCGAACAGCCCTGGAATTGGATGAAGCGGGCGAACCGCTCGTCTACGTCATCCTCAACCACGGGGAACTGGGGCTGACCGTCAACCTCCAGGGGCCCCTGGTGTTCAACCTGGCTCGCCGGCTTGGCCGGCAACTGGTGTTGACCTCAAGTCGCTATGCCGTCCGGTTCCCGCTGGGGGAGCCGGAAGATTCGCCGACCCTGCTGCCCGGACCCACGGCACTTCGCGCCACTGCGTGACGCGGAGGAATCCGCCGGGCAACTGGCAATGGGGGCATGCTCTCGAAGGTGTGCCCGCGGCGGGTCCGCCCGGCGGCCCCGTTGAAGTCTGCCGACAATACGGACGACGTGGCCAGGGATGGGCACGTCCGTCGCTGGCAGGAGGAAGGAGCCTAGTCCATGCTGGTCCTGTCCCGACACCGCGACGAAAGCATCATCATCGGTGATGACATTGTCATCACCGTGGTGGATATACGGGGCGATAAGGTCCGGTTGGGGATCGCGGCCCCGATCGAGATCTCCGTACACCGTCAGGAGGTGTACGAGGCCATCCAGCGAGAGAACCGGCAAGCCAGCCGCCTGGATCCCCAGGAGGCCCGCCGGATCGACCGCCTCAACGGTCCTCCTCTGCGGCGAGAGCCGCGGCGGCCACGACCCGAGGGGCCTTGATCCTGCCGATGCTCAAGCCAGATGGCTGCTCTCCTCGTCGTTAACCTCACAGAGATACAGCAGTTCCGGCGAGCCCCGGTTTCGGCCGAGGGCTCGCCTGGCCCGACTCACCCGGCGTGATTCGATTCCCCAACGATTGCGAATTCGCGCGAGAACCCCG